>NZ_DASQPW010000073.1:0-5322 GCF_035643755.1 Stackebrandtia sp.
GGTGTGGGTGGCCAGCTCGACCCATCCGGCCAGCAGGCCGGTGCCGGTGGCGATCTCCGGGGTCCACCACCACAGGACCCGCAGCACGGGCCAAGCCACGATGAAGCCCGCGACGGGCAGACCGACGCAGACGCCGGCCAATCGACCCGCTCCTTGGGCATCACCCCATGGCCAAGGTCCGTGCGTCCCACATCCGGTCATGGGTTAAGAACCGGTCTGAAGTCCTCACACCCTCCACACTCAGCGTCGCCTATGGCAACCTCGCCGCAATGTTCGCCAGCGCCGTCATCGATCGTGCCATCGGCGTCTCACCATGCACCGGCGTCCGCCTGCCCGACATCGAGCACCACCAGCACTACATTCCCACGCCGACCAGGTGCATCGTCTTGGAGAGGCACTCACCGCCCGGCATGCTGCCGTGCCGTACGTCGGCGCCGGCTGCGGTCTACGCGCAGGAGAGATCTTCGGCCTTGAACTCGACTCGATCGACTTCCTACGCCGAGAGATCGACGTCAGCCAACAACTCGTCAGCGTCACAGGCCGCTCGCCGTACTTGGCCCCACCCAAGACGAAGACTTCTGCACGCACCGTCGAGCTGCCCAAGGCAACGGCCGCAGCGCTCGCGCGGCACATCGAGCTTTACCCTCCGGTCGAGATCGAGATCGAGATCGAGGTCGATGACGACACCGATCCGCGGAGGCCGACTCGACGTAAGGCGAAGCTCGTCTTCACGACAAACGCACTCAATCCGATGCATTGCGCGACCTGGTCGCAGTATTGGGCGCCGACCCGAGACGCGGCTGGCATCCCCAAGGGCGTTGGCCTGCACTGCCTCCGCCACTACTTCGCGACGCTGCTCATTCACAACGGTGCAAGCGTGAAGGCCGTGCAGCTTGCGCTGGGACATGCCACGCCCACGATCACGCTCGACACCTACGTCGGCGAGTGGCCGGAGGCGCACGAGAAGACGCGTGCGATCGTGGATGGCGCTCTCGGGGATGTGCCCCGGATGTGCCCTCCGAAAGCGTCAGACGGGTAACAGTGCAGGTAGACGCGCTATGCAGTGACCGTCTAGCGGTAGTTCGTGAACTGCAGCGCGACGTCGAGGTCCTTGCCCTTGAGCAGCGAGATCACCGTCTGCAGCTCGTCCTTCTTCTTGGAACTGACCCGCAGCTCGTCCCCTTGAATCTGCGCCCGAACGCCCTTCGGCCCCTCATCCCTGATGATCTTGCCGATCTTCTTGGCGTCCTCCTGGGAGATGCCCTCCTTGAGCGCCACCGTGAGCTTGTAGACCTTCCCGGACGGCTTGGGCTCACCGGCGTCGATAGCCTTGAGCGAAACACCGCGCTTGACGAGCTTGTCCTTCAACACGTCGAGAACGGCGTTGGCCCGCTCCTCGCTGTTGGCCTGAACCTCGATGGCCTCCCCGGCCCACTTGATCCCAGCATCGACGTTCCGAAAGTCGAACCGGTTAGCGATCTCCTTGCCCGCCTGGTTGAGCGCGTTGTCCACCTCCTGCCGGTCGAGCTTGGACACGATGTCGAAGGAGCTCTCAGCTGCCACGTTTGCCTGCCCTCACAGAGAATGACGATCTCAACAGGGTAGTGAGACCACGACCCGAACGAGGCCACCCGCAGCCCCGTACGCGCCCCGGAATCCGATGTCACCCTCGCGTTCAGAGTCCGCTATCCTTCTGAGCGTCGTTACGACGACGTGACGGCGGGTTGCCCGAGTGGCCAATGGGAGCGGACTGTAAATCCGTCGGCTTAGCCTACCCAGGTTCGAATCCTGGACCCGCCACACCCAGCGCAAACAGCCCCCCACCAGCGGTGACAGCGGTGAGGGGCTGTTTCGTTCCTGTCCGGCTGTGTCCGAGTCAGAGCGATCGTCTACGGGCGTCTGCGGCAAATACGCGTCCAAGTTCTACGAGGGTCAGACGGCTCCATGGTGTGTGCGGTCGCGGCGAAGATGCGGCGCTTGGCCTCCTCCTGCTTGCCCGCGATTCGGGCCACCGGTGCCCTTTGCCGAATCCCGCTGTAGTGGATCAAGGCGGCGGCGCTCCGCGCCTCCGCAGGCCGCCCGCTCCGGCACGCCCTACGGGCGTGCGGCGTGGGCGCCGGTCCCTCCGGCCGTGCCGATCGGGCGGCCCAATGTACGAACACCCCGCCATAGGTCCCCTGCAGCGTCGTCGTTAGGCCCGCACTGCCACCGCAGGGAGCAGACACAGGGGGGCCGCTGGCAGACTCGCATTCGCTCGCTCTACGGGTGGCCTACGGTCATCAGACGGCAGCCCCGCTCCCCACGTGTCGGCGTATTCCTCCACATGCAGAGGTAGGTGTGGGCTGTTCTGATGGGGAGAGGGAGAGTGCCCCTCCTGGTGCCGGCGTGCCCCTGCCGCTCAGTGAGCCGTGATGAGCAGGTGTAGGGCGAGGGCGCAGATCACGGTGCTGGAGGTCACGGCCGTGACCAGCCGCCCGCGACTGCCGGTCAACGTTCGGCCGAGCAGTGCACCACCGCTGGCCAAGAGCAGTTGCCAGCTGGCGGACGCAGCGAAGGCGGCAAGGACGAACACCGCTTGCTCCAAGTAATCCGGTGCGGCCGTGGTCTGGCTGCCGAGCACGAGCGCCGCGAAGTAGATCAGGGTGATGGGATTCATGACGGTGAGTCCCAGTAGCGTCAGGTAGGCCCGAACCGGGCTGATCGGTGCCTCGCTGGCCCGAGTTGTCGTCTGGATCTTGCTGTACTGACGGATCGCTCGGGCAGCGGCTCGGACCGCCAGTGCGATCAGTACCAGGGCCGACGCCCAGCGCAGGGGCGGCATGATCGGCTGGATTACAGGGGTAACCGCTGAGCCCGCCAGCGAGGCGATCAGCGCGTAGAGGCCATCAGCGGTCGCGACACCGAATGCGGCGAAGGCGCCGATCCGCAGGGTCGTCCGAGCGGTGAGGGCCACCAGGTATGTCGCGACCGCTCCCACCGGCATGGCGATGCCATAGCCGGCGATGAGCCCCGCGACCAGAGCGGCGATCACGCTTGCGGAAGAGTCGACCTCCATGATTGGCCGGACTGCTGCTGGCCCCGCTCCGGTCGGACGGTATGGGCCAACGGCAGGGAGGCAGTCATCTTGGTCATGGGCAGATCCTGAGGGCAGCGAGATTGCCCATGCAACTCAATTATGGGGCTGATCGTCTCCACACGTTTACCGGCTCCGTCGCTGCGCATGGAGGAGTATGCCGACACCACGTCACGGGGAACCCTTTACAGATGCCTCCGGTGGGGGCCTCAGACTCGGGGATGGCTCAACTGCGCAACGCGCCGCAAGGTCTGTCAGTGGTTGAGGTGGAAGCCGGGTGAGCTGTGGCGTAGCGCCGCTAAGACCGTCTCAGGCCCGCAGAGCGCATCACTGACCAGGGGATGACTTGCCGAAGGCCGTGCCCCCTGCGTGCCCGTCAGGGCGGTCTCTGACGGGGATTCACGGGGACTCAGCGATCATGCCGCCTTTAGCCTTGACCTGCGCCGCAGCAGCCAGCAGGCGAGCGCCCCGAAGACTTCTAAACTGGTGATCCGTCGTGGCTCCTGGGAGCCACCGTGGGAGCCACCCGAATGAACGATCTTGAGCGCAGCCGTACGGATTCGGACAGGCGAGAGGACGTCGGCCGAGCATGCGGACGGATCTGAACGACTCCGGAGATCGTTTGGGTACCTACGGAGAAGGTCCCGCCCGCCGGCTGCGGCCTCGGCTGTCGGGCCATTAGCGGGCCATTAGCCACGGTGAACAGGGGTCAATAGGGGTCACCCACGGGCATGTCGAAGCCCACGTCAGCGCCCATGACGGCCCGGAACCAGACGCTTCCCAAGCTGGTAGTGCGGGTTCGATTCCCGTCACCCGCTCCTTAACCAGAAAGGCCAGGCCAGGGCCGCGTAATCCGGGGGATCACTGCCGTCCGGGCCAGCGGAACCAGTCTTTGGGGAGTTGGGCGACGACGGTATCGACGGCCTCGGCGGTCCGGCCTCGAACTTCAAGATCTGCACATGCGAAAGGCCGGTGGCCCGCCCCGGACTTTCCGGACAGCTACTTAACGGCTAATTCACGCTGCGAGCTGTCGGTTCTCGTACTCGTTGCGGGCCTGTAGCGGGGTCCGATAATCGAGTCCCGAGTGGCGACGCCGAGAATTGTACCACAATTCGATATACCGTGTGATGTCTCGACGGGCATGCTCGCGGGTCGGGTACTCCGTGCGGTGGACTCGCTCGTTCTTGAGCGCGGCGAAGAAGGACTCAGCCATTGCGTTGTCGTAACAAATACCGGTGCGGCCGACCGATTGACGGAGCTTGAGTCTCTTCAGCGTCTTCGCGAACTGGGTAGAGGTGTAATTGCTTCCGCGGTCGGAGTGGAAGACCGCACCTTCGGCGAGTCGATGGTTACGGGCCGCCATTTCGATGGCGGACTCGATGAGCGGTGTTTTGTAGTTGTTGTCCATCGCCCACCCGATCACCGCCTTGGTGTGGCAGTCGATCACCGTGGCCAGATAAATCCACCCTTCCCACGTTGGGATATATGTGATGTCGCCCACCAGCTTCTGCCCGGGAGCATCGGCGGTGAAGTCACGATTCACCAGGTCCGGGATCGGGCCGGCCATGCCGTCGGCCTCGGTCAGGCAGTGCCGCCAGGGCTTGGGCTGGCAGGGCTCCAAGCCCAGCTCACGCATGATGGACCGCACCAGCTCCAGTCCGCACGCGATGCTCCAGTCGGCCAGGTCGGCGTGCACCCGCCGGTACCCGTAGGTGCCGTCGGAATCATCGAACGACTTTTGCACGTAGAGCGCGAGTTCCTCGCGGCGCTGCGCCGTCATGGACGTAGGCCTGTCTCGCCATTCATAGAACCCAGAGCGGGATACCTCAAGCCATGCGCACATCTTCACGATCGATGGCGCTTGGGTGTCGTTCGCGCTGGAGGTGGCTGCGTACTCTGCGTCGATGAACTCGAACTTGTCGCTCACCGATGATCCTTGGCGAAGTACGCTGCGGCTTTTTTCAGGAACTCGTTCTCCATGCGGAGCTCTCGGGCTTCACGTTCGAGCTCGCGAAGCCGAGCGCGCTCGCTCACGGTCAGCGGCGGCTCATCACCCGCATGCTCGCGTCGATAGATGTTCACCCAGTTTCCGAGAGTCGCCTCATGGATTCCGAGTTCCTTGGCCACCTGGGCGATCGGACGGGACGTCTCGATCACCGCCTTAACGGCCTCTTCCTTAAACTCAGGAGAGTAGCTCCTGCGATTTCGCGACAACCGTCTTCCTTTCCAGACGACCCAATCTTAGAGGG
>NZ_DASQPW010000074.1:0-17680 GCF_035643755.1 Stackebrandtia sp.
AACGACATCGTCCCCGACGAGCTGCTGTCGAAGGTCAAGGACACCGTCACGGCGCTATTGAGCTGCTGAGGACACCTCCCTCTGCCACGGCGGGGTGGGAGGGGACGGTCGGCAATGGGGGGAACGGTTGTGGGGCAGGCACCCTTGGGGTGGCTCGCGCAGGATGCCAGTCGACACGGTCATGGCTTTGGTGAGTCGCTGGGCGAACTCCCTCTGCCGCGGCGGAGTGGGTGGGGACAGTCAGAAGTCGGGGGCGGGGTTGCGGGGCGGTTTCGAACGAGGTGTGCATGGCCGTCGTGGTTTGACCGAGGCGAACTCCCTCGGCGGCGGGGTGAGTGGGGACGGTAGGCAATGGGGAAACGGTTGCGGGGCAGGCACCTCTGGAGTGGCTCGCGCGGGATGCCAGTCGACACGGTCATGGCCTTGGTGAGTCGCTGGGCGAACCCCGTCGGCGGCGGAGGGACAGCGGGCGGTCGGGTATCGAGGGAGTCGTTGCGGGGCAACGATCCTGGCTTATGGTGACGGAGCTTGGTGGCCCCGAGCGTCAAAGCTCGGAGCCACCAAGCTCCGTCTACTTACGACTCCAGCCGCGCTATCTCCTCGTCGATGACGGACGCGTCGAGCTTGGTGAAGATCGGCGTCGGCTTGTCCAGGGGCTGGCCCACCTTCACGGGGCGGGACTCCCAGGTCGGGACCTGTGAGTAGTCGCCCGTGAGGATCGAGTACGAGCCGTCCCCGATGGCGCCCGTGCCGTCCAGGTCGGCGACCTCCTCGATGCGGGGCATCGGGGCGAAGACGCCCTCGCCGCCGAGCAGCTCGTGGATCTTTTGGGCCGAGAACGGCAGGAACGGCGACAGGAGGGTCTTGCAGTCGTCGACGGCCTGCAGCGCCACGTGCAGCACCGTGGCCATGCGGTCCTTGTCCTCCTTGAGCTTCCACGGCGCGGTGTCGGCCAGGTACTTGTTGACCGCCGCGACGGTCTTCATGGCCTCGCCGACGGCGGCCTTCACCTTGTTGGCGCTCAACATGTCGCCGATCGTGGTGAACGCCTCCTTCGTGGACGCCAGCAGCTCGGTGTCCACATCGTGCAGTTCGCCCGCGGCGGGGATCTCGCCGAAGTTCTTGGCGGCCATGGCCACCGAGCGGTTCACCAGGTTGCCCCAGCCCGCCACCAGCTCGTCGTTGTTGCGTCGCACGAACTCCGACCAGGTGAAGTTGGTGTCCTGGTTCTCGGGCCCCGCCACCGCGATGTAGTACCGCAGGGCGTCGGCGTCGTAGCGGGCCAGGAAGTCGCGCACATAGATCACGACGCGCCGCGAGGACGAGAACTTCTTGCCCTCCATGGTGAGGAACTCGCTGGAGACCACCTCGGTGGGCAGGTCCAGCTCGCCCAGGGAGCCGGGCTTGCCGCCGTGGGTGCCCTTTCCGTTGTTGCCCAACAGCATCGCGGGCCAGATCTCGGCGTGGAAGACGATGTTGTCCTTGCCCATGAAGTAGTACGACAGGGCCTCGGGGTTGTGCCACCACTGGCGCCACGCGTCGGGGTCGCCCGAGCGGCGCGCCCACTCCACCGACGCCGACAGGTAGCCGACCACCGCGTCGAACCACACGTACAGCTTCTTGTCGGGGCGGTCCCGCCAGCCGTCCAGCGGCACGGGCACCCCCCAGTCCAGGTCGCGCGTGATGGCGCGCGGCTTCAGGTCGTCCAGCAGGTTGCGGGTGAAGCGAACCACGTTGGGGCGCCAGGCATCCCGAGTGTCCAACCAGGAGTTGAGCGCGTCGGCGAAGGCGGGCAGGTCGAGGAAGTAGTGCTCCTCCTCCACGAACTTCGGCGTCTCGCCGTTGATGCGCGACTTCGGGTCGATCAGGTCGATCGGGTCCAGCTGGTTGCCGCAGTTGTCGCACTGGTCGCCGCGCGCGCCGTCGTAGCCGCAGATCGGGCAGGTGCCCTCGATGTAGCGGTCGGGCAGGGTGCGCCCCGTGGACGGGGAGATCGCGCCCATCGTCGTCTTCGGGATGATGTACCCGTTGTCGTACAACGAGGTGAACATCTCCTGCACCACGTTGTAGTGGTTGCCCGTGGTGGTGCGGGTGAACAGGTCGTAGGACATGCCGAGCGCGTGCAGGTCCTCCACGATGATCCTGTTGTACTTGTGCGCCGCCTCCAGGGGCTTCACGCCCTCCTCGTCGGCCTGCACCAGGATCGGCGTGCCGTGTTCGTCCGTCCCAGACACCATGAGCACGTCGTGACCGGCCATGCGCATGTAGCGGCTGAAGATGTCGGCGGGAACCCCGAAGCCTGCTACGTGACCGATGTGTCGCGGGCCGTTGGCGTAAGGCCAGGCGAGCGAAACTAGAACATGACTCATAGCCAAGAATCGTAGTAGTCGCCCGCCGGGCCCCGCATTCGCGTTTAAGCGCCGAGCGTCTTCGTCCACAGCTCCTTGCCGCCGATCTCCATGAGACGGACGGTCAGGTCCTTGGACGCCGCGTCGATCGCCACCTCGCCGTAGAACTGGTAGCCGTCCAGCGGCGTGGTGTTCTGGTGGTCGGCGTCGGGCGCCTTGGCGAACTCGACCTTGGTGCCGAAGGTGGTGTCGACCTTGTTGGGGCCGAAGGCGCCCGCGTTGATCGGACCGGTGATGAACTCCCAGAACGGATCGAAGTCGGTAAATGCCGCGCGGGACGGGTCGTAGTGGTGGGCCGCGGTGTAGTGGACGTCGGTGGTGATCCACACCAGGCCCTTGATCTTGGACTTCTTGATGTACGACAGCAGGCCGGCCAGCTCGATCTCGCGGCCCAGGGGCTTGCCGTTGTCGCGCTGCCCGATGCCCTCGATGTTCTTGGGGCCGTCGCCGATGATGTTGGCCAGCGGCGTGTCGTTGGCGATCACCTTCCAGGTGGCCTTGGAACGCGCCAGCTCCTGCTTCAGCCAGTCCAGCTGGATCTTGCCGAGCACCCGCCCGCCGTCGGGCGAGTCGTTGAGGGTGTTGGGGTCCTTGTAGGTGCGCATGTCGAGCATGAACACGTCGAGCAGCGGGCCGTGCGAGATCTTGCGGTAGATGCGGCCCTCGCCGTCGGGCTTCAGGGGGTTCGGCGTGTACTCGGCGAACGCCTTGCGGGCGCGGGCGGCCAGCACGTCGACGCTCTTGATGGTGTAGTTCGGGTCGTCGTGGATCTCGCCGGGGTACCAGTTGTTGAGGACCTCGTGGTCGTCCCACTGGTTGATCATCGGGGTGGTCGACAGGAACGCGGAGAGGTTCTCGTCCTTCAGGTTGTACTGGTACTGGCCGCGGAACTCCTTGAGCGTCTCGGCGACCTTGGACTTCGCGTCGCTGGTGACGTTCTTCCACACTCGGCCGTCGGGCAGCTTCACCGTCTCCCGCAACGGGTTGTCGCCGTAGTAGAAGTCGCCGCTGCACAGGAAGAAGTCGGGGTCGGACTTGGCCATGTCGGCGAAGATCGTGTAGCCGCCGATGTCGGGGTTGCGGCCCCAGCCCTGCCCGGCGATGTCGCCCGACCACACGAAGCGGACGTCGTGGCCGGCGGCGGGGGTGGTGCGGAAGGAGCCGGTCAGCGGGTGCGACCTGTGCTCGTCCTCCGCCCACACTCGATAGTGGATGGTCTTTCCCGCGGGCAGGCCGTCGACCCTGGCCTTGCCGGTGAAGTCGTTGGCGGCCATGAAGTTCGAGCCGCGCACCTTCCACGAGTGCTTGAAGTCCTCGCGGGTCGACAGCTCGACCCACATCTTGCCGGATCGGTCGGCGCGGGTCCAGATGACGCCGCGGTCGCCGTTCACGTCCCCGGACAGCACGCCGTGCGTCAGGTTGGGCCTATCGCGATCGAGCATCGGCCCGGCCAGCGCGGTGGCTCCGCCGCCCAGCGCGACGGCGCCACCCAGCACGGCGCCACCCCACAGCAGTTGGCGGCGGTTCAGGGTCTTGTTGCGCGACATTGTTCCCTTCCGAGTGTGATGCGGGATTCCTGTTTGTTAAGGGGCTTCGTGAGTGTAATGCCCGTGTTTGAACGGTTGGGATGGTGGAATTGGCGAATGTCCGACAACAGCGGAACGTCCCGACCCGAGCACACCGGCGAGCTGATGGCGGGGCTGGAGATCGTGGGCGCGCCCGCGCCGCCGCCGCGGCCCCCCGAGGTGGAGGAGACCAGGGAACACGCCCTGGAACCGATCCGGGAAATGTGGCGCGGCGCCGAATCCCGCACCGCGCCGGCCCCGCCGCCCGCGGTCGTCGCGCCGCCGTCCGAGCCGGACGAACCCCGCTCGCTTCTCGTGGCGCTGCCCGGGCTCATCATCCTGGCCGCGCTCGCGGCGTTCTTCGCGTGGACCGGAGCCGAGGCCACCGTGATGGCCGCCGGTCACTCCTCCGACGGCGTGATCGTGGTGCACGAGTGCGCGGGCGGGGCGGCTCCGCGCTGCGTCGGAACCTTCCAGCCGCCGGGACACGCCGAGCCGCTTCCGGGCCTGCGGGTGATCGGGGACGAAACGGCCAAGCACCCGCACGCCGCCGTGCCCGCCCGGATCGCCTCGAGCCACGCGGCCACGGCGTACGTCGGCGGCACCGGCGGCCTGTGGTGGCGGGCCGGGCTCGGGCTCGTCGCGTTGCTGGCCTGCGGTTTCGGCATCGCGGCGGTCACCGGGGCCTGGCGCTGGCGGGGCCGGGCCCGCTCGGCGGCGGTGCTGTCGAGCCTGGCGGCGCCGCTGGCGCTGTGGCTGCTGGCCGTCGTGCTGGCCTGGTGATGCTCACCCGGTCAGGTGACCGTGGCCACGCAGGGCAACCTACAGTTCGCTGAACGCGTCTAGCCCACGTAGGTTCTTGCGGGGAGGTGGCGCAGTTGACGGACAGTGAGGGCGCGGTGCGGATCAGGCCGGGTGCCGTGTGGAGGTTTCTCAAGACCAGCGTGATCGCGGGGCTGGTCGTGACGCTGGGGTTTCTGCCCGTCGTGATCACCGCGGGGCTGGTGACCAAGTCGGGCGCGGACGATTTCAACACCCTGCCGGCCAACTTCAAGCTCCCCGACGCCCCCGAATCGTCCACCCTGTACGCCTCGGACGGCAAGACCGTGCTGGCCACCTTCGGCGACCAGTACCGGATCAAGGCCAAGGCCGACCAGATCTCGCAGCCGATGAAGGACGCGATGGTCGCCGCCGAGGACGTCCGCTTCTACCAGCACCACGGCGTCGACTCCAAGGGCATCGCCCGCGCGCTGGTCGCCAACTTCACCTCGGGCTCGGTGTCCGAGGGCGCCTCCACCATCACGATGCAGTACGTCCGCCAGGTGCTGGCGTACACGGCGCGCAACGAGAAGGAGGCCGCCGAGGCCACCGCCACCACCCCGGAGCGCAAGCTGCGCGAGGCGCGCTACGCCATGGCCATCGAGAAGAAGATGTCCAAGCAGGAGATCCTCACCGACTACCTCAACACCGTCTACTTTGGCCACGGGGCCTACGGGGTGGGCGCCGCCGCCAAGGTGTACTTCGGCACCACCGCCGACAAGCTGACCACCAACCAGGCCGCCACGCTGGCGGGCCTGGTGCAGTCGCCCAGCCAGTACGACCCGATCAGCGGGGACGCCGGAGCGGCCGAGCACCGCCGCGACTACGTGCTCAAGCGCATGGTCTCGGCCGGCACCCTGTCCAAGGCCCGGGCCGCCGACATCAAGAAGAAGAAGCTTCCGCTGCACCCGGAGAAGGTGCCCGGCGACGCCAACGGCGCCGACGGCAGCAAGTACGGCTTCTTCGCCGCGTACTTCGAGCAGTGGTGGTCGAAGCAGAAGCAGTTCGGCGCCACCGCGCAGGACCGGCTCAGCCTGCTGTCGCGCGGCGGCTACAAGATCGTGTCCTCCCTGGACATCAACCTGCAGAAGACGGCCCAGGCGTCCATCGACGCCAAGCAGGGCAAGGATTCCCAGTACGCGCTGGGCTCGGTGGCGGTGCAGCCCGGCACCGGCGAGATCAAGGTGATGGCCGTCAACCGCGACTACAGCGCCGACGGGTCCAAGCCCGGCAACACCACCAACCCGCTGTTGACCGGCGGCGGCGACTTCTCCGGTTACCAGGCCGGGTCGACGTTCAAGATGTTCACCATGCTGGCGGCGCTCAGCCAGGGACGCAAGCTCGACACCAGCTTCTACTCGCCGCAGCGCTACACCTCCTCGTACGTGGGCGGATCGGGCGACTCGGCGTGCGGCCAGTACTGGTGCCCCAGCAACGCCAGCTCGTCCATGACGGGCACGCAGAACATGTGGAGCGGCTTCGGCAAGTCCGTCAACACCTACTTCGTCCAGCTGGAGGAGAAGGTCGGCGCCGACAAGGCCGTGGCGATGGCCGAGAAGCTGGGCCTGACGTGGCACAACAAGTCCGACCAGCAGCAGGCCGACAACGCCAAGGGCTGGGGCGCCTTCACCCTCGGGGTCTCGGCGACCACGCCGCTGGAGATGGCCGCCGCCTACGCCACGGTGGACGCCGACGGCCTGTACGCCAAGCCGATCCCGGTGTCGTCCATCAAGGACTCCTCGGGGCACAAGATCGCGGTGAAGACGACCACCAAGCAGGTGATCGACAAGGACGTGGCCCGCGCGGCCACCGACGCGGCGCGCTGCCCCACCGGCTACGGCGCCGCCACCGGCGACTGCGGCAGCTGGGGCACGGCCACCCAGGTGGCGGGCCAGGTGGGCGGCCCGGTGGCGGGAAAGACCGGCACCACCGACGGCGACTCGACCGCGTGGTTCGCGGGGTTCACCCCGAACCTGGCGGTGGCCTCGTTCATGGCCGACCCCGACGACCCGAGCAACTACGTGCCGGGCGGCTCCACCAACCTCCCGGTGAACCTGTCGGCCGACATCCTGGGCGCCGGCTGGCGTGCCGACCCCAGCGGCGAGTTCACGCCGCCGTCGTCCGACCTGGTCGGCAACGGCAAGGCCAGCCAGGACAGCCGCGGCGGCGACGACGGCAACGGCGATCACCCCGGCGACGGCCAGGGTGACGGGGGCGACGGCAACGGCGGTCACGGCAACGGAAACGGCCATGGCAATGGCGGCGGCGGCAACGGCGGTGGGGGCGACGGCGGCGGCCTGTTCGGCGGCGGAGGGATCTTCGGCCGCAGGCAGTGACCGTCAGGTCGCCGCGTAGGTGTGCTCGATCTGTTGGACGTCTTCGAGTTCGCGGCCCGGGACCCAGCATTCGTAGACGGCCCGCTCAGTGCACTCGGCGTCGGTGATCTTGACGGCCTCGGTGTCGGGGTGGCGCAGGCGGACGCGGACCCAGTCGTCCTTGGTGCCCGCGATGACGCAGTCGGTGTCGCGCCAGCGCCCCACCAGGTGTGATCTGACCACATTGGTCACCACGAAGCGGGCGGCGGCGGACTTGGCGCGCACCCGGTATTCGTGCGGGGGGTCGGCCACGGCCGGGTACTGGCGGCCGGAGTAGGTGCCGAACAGCCCGATGTGGGTGGCGTTGGCGACCGGGAACGCCTCCTGGTTCGGCGGCACCCCGGGCAGCACGTGCAGGAAGTCCCTCCACTGTCGACCCGCCATCCGGGTCCAGGCGCCGCGCTCGCTGAGATACTGGTACACCACGATCTCCGAGCCGTCGGGGGTGTAGGCCAGCAGCTCGCTGCGGTCGGGCAGCGGCAGGTCGGCGATGTCGACGGTGACGAACTCGGGAATCAGCTCGGCGCGGCTGGGCAGGAAACCGGTGCCCAGGACCGGCGCGCCGCGGCGGTCCGAGCCGGCCATCGACACCAGCCCCGCGTAGTCCCTGATGGACGGCGTGGTGAAGTCGGCCGCGTCGCAGGCCCGAAAGCGCAGCGCGAACACGGCCTCGTCGCCGGGGTGCGGGTCGCCGTCCAGCACCCGGCGGTCGTCGGGCGTGCGCAGGTGCGCGGTGTCGTGCTCGCGAAAGCACACCCCCCACACCCGCGGCGCCGACGTGAGCACCCGGGCCACCTGGTGCGGCGACAGCGGCTTGATCATCTTGGTGCCCGGGACGACGCGCGCGGTCTCGCGCACCGCCGCCAGCAGCTCGTGCTCGGCCCTGCCCCCGTACGGCGACTGGCCGAGCCCCTGGATCGCCGCGGCGTCCAGCCCGTCGCCCAGCGGCGCCAGCAGCGGCGGGTCCGGGGCGGCCAGCACCGGGGCCCCGTCGCCGCGGACGTCGCGGGCGTGGGCGAACCAGCGGTAGGGGTGGGCCGCGCCGGCTCGGGGGTTGGGTAGGAAACCGGCGTCCGGGTCGTCGGCGAACAACTCGAAGGCGGCGCCGGAGGCGACGGGGGCCGCGGGGTACGTGCGACCGCGCCACTCGACGGTCAGATCGGGGGACGGGGAACCGGTGACGGTGGAAGGCCGTGGGGCGAACCATCCATCCGAGGAGGCAGTCGCCATGCCGCCACCGTAGGCGCCGACGGCGGCCGCTAGGTGACGCCCGGGTGAACGGGAGACGCTCAGTGCGCTTATGGAAGCAATATGCGCCGACCGGCTAGGTTCGACCTCCCACAAAGGAGTGAACCATGCGTATGTCCCGACGCTCCCTGGTGAAGGCCGCGGCCCTGGCGGCCGGGGGAGGAGTGCTTTCGGGTGGCGGCGCGGCCCACGCCGACTCCGGCACCAGGGCCGTCGCCAGCAGGAAGATCGGCGATCTCACCGGCCCCGGCCTCACCACCTCCTACCGCATGGAGGCCACCGACCTGGGCATTCCGGCGGCCTGCCCCGACGGCCGGACGCTGTTCGTCTTCGGCGACACCTTCGAAAACGCCGCGGTGGGCGGCGGCGACTGGCGCTCGCCGGTGGCGCTGTGGTCCGACACCTCCGACCTGAACGCGGGCGTCACCTGGTCCGGCGCGGTCGGCGGCGACACCGCCCAGCAGCTGTGGGCCTACCAGCACGACAACGACGTCTTCTCCACCGTGCTGCCGTCCGACGTGATCACCATCGGCGGCACCATGTACCTGCACGCCATGGTGAACAAGGGCCTGGGAAACGTGGTGTGGACGGAGATCTGGCGCTCCGACGACTCCGGCGCCACCTGGACCCACACCGGCGCCAAGTTCGACCCGAACCTGAACGGCGGCCTGTTCCAGCTGCTCACGTGGGGGCTGGGCGACGACGGGTACGTGTACGTCTACTCCACCGGCTTCCAGCGGGACAAGCCGATCATCCTCAAGCGCGTCAGGGCCGACAACATCGCCGACCCCAACGCCTACGAGCCCTGGGGCTACCGGGACGGCAACTGGGCCTGGGGCAACGACTGCACCCCGATCCTGGAGGGCGCGTTCGGCGAGATGTCCCTGCGCCCCCTGGGCGGCAAGTGGGTGCTGACCTGGTTCAACGCCGGCGACTACCGCATCGACGGCATGATCATGGACACCCCGACGTCCAATCTGTACGAGGCGTACCGCCAGACGCTGCTGTGGGGAGGGGCCTGGGGCCAGGAGGACGACTCCCACGTCGCCCAGCTGTACGGCGGCTACGTCATCCCCGGCTCCACACTCGACAACCTGCATCTGTCGGTGAGCCAATGGAACACCGACGCCGGCTGGCCGTACCGCGTCATGCAGTTCCGCGTCGACGGCTTCGGTTCCTAAAGCTCCCACGGCGCCGCCGACGGGTACACCCGTTCCAGGAACTGGTGCAGGTTGCGCTCCTGCGTTCCCATGCCCAGCACGGTGTGCCGGGTGGAGTTGAGGCAGAAGAACTTCGGCTGCCAGTCGACGATCTGCTTGAAGCGGGTGTAGCTGTCCTCGCGCCCGGTGTCCAGGTAGACATACTCGCCCTTGACGTTGGGCCACTCGACGGCGCGCCCGCTGGCGATCGCGTAGTACGGCGCGAACATGCTGGGCACCGCCACGTCGGTGGTGGACCGGAAGCGCGCCGCCCGGGTGGCGGCGAACTGGTCCGGGTAGCGCTTCTCCAGCTCGCCGACCAGCCCGCGCGACATGGGGAGCGGCACGTGCTTCACCCGGTGATCGATGCGGCGGTTGAAGGCGTCCTCCACCAGCTGGGTGGAGTTGTACGCCGCCCAGTCGGTGGGGATCGCGGTGGACTCGGGCTTGCCCCGGTAGATGAACTGCGACGGCGAAAGCCGCACCTTGATGAGTCCCTCGGGGGTGAAGAAGTCGTCGACGGTGACCTCGCTGCCCAGGAACACGTCGTCGTTGAAGTACAGGAAGTTCTCCGACAGCCCCGGGATGCGGTGCAGGTTCGCCTCGATGGCGTGCGAGTTGAACGTCGGCAGCGCTCGGATGTCGGGGAAGATCGCGGTGTGCGGCACCACGGTGACCCGCGAATCCACGTCCAGCCATTGCGGACGCTGGTCGTCGGTGACCAGATAGATGTTGCGCACGAACGGCGCGAACGTCCACAGCGAACGCATCGAGTAGCGCAGCTCGTCCCGGTTGGCGAAGCGCTCGGCGTTGTTGGCGCTGTTGAGCAGCGTCTCGCCGGAGGTGTCGAAGGAGCGGTACTTGTTGGCCCACTGCGGATCGGACGAATTCACCCAGGTGTACACCACGTCGATCGGGCCGGCGGCGTGCTCGGGGGGATCGTCGGCGGCTATCACCGGGCCGGGCGGCGCGGTGGGTCCGAACCACTCGCTCCAGTCCGGACGGTTCACCACCTTCTTGAGGGTGAAGTAGCGGTTGCGCATCTCGTCGTACTCGACGAAGTGCAGCGGCAGGCGGCGCCCGTGGTTGAGCGGGAACTCGCCGTCGTCCAGCTCCAACTCCAGCCACTGCACCTGCGCCAGCACCGGCGAGGTGAGCTCCTCGACGCCCACGCCGGGCGCCAGGTGGTTGCCCGAGCCCATCCGCACCCGCACCGCGGGGTGGTCGCGGCCCGCGGCCCGCAGCGCCCTCAACAGGAGCCGCTTGTCCGCCTTGGACATCGCGACCGCCGCGCCGACGGCCGAGCCGTCGCGCACGAGCCGAAGCCCGGCGGCCTCGGCGTGCGGGCGCAGCACCTCGAACAGCGACTCCCGCTGCTGCGTCGGCGTCGCCGCCGACAGCGGCGCGGCCGACAGCGACTGGGTCAGCGACGTGAAGGCCCGCTTGTGCGGCTTGCGCACCAGGCCGACCCGCCGCCGCACCCCGCGGGTGCCGTCCTTGACCCGCTGCACCACGGCCCGCGCCGAGCGGACAGCGCCCCCGCCGCCCGACTCGGGGCGGGCGGCCTTGGCGGAGGAGGCCGTGGCGAGCTTGCGGTTGCGATCGATGTAGCGCCGGGTGGTCTCGCGCACCTGCTCGACGTGGAACAGCGCGGGCGGGCCGTCGGCGGCCAGCCGCTGGATCTCCCGGGCGCACGCGGCGCCCGCGGTACCGGGGTTGGCGAACGTGGCGTCCAGGAACCGTTGGTAGGCATCGGTTTCCAGCGCCTTCTCGGCCCGCGCGAAGGACTCCATGAGGTCGTCGCCGTCCCCCCAGGTCCCGGCGAGCTCCGCCAGCCGCGAGCCGTCCTGCTCGCGTGCGGACAGCCGGTCGTAGTCCTCGGTGAGCAGGTCCGCCGAGCCGGTGAGCACCACCGGAAGCCCCGCGTACAGGGCGTCGAAGGCGGCGCCGGACAGGTCGCTGATCACCCCGTCGTGCTCCCGCAGCAGGACCGCGGGGTCGGCGTCGGAGAACACGACGCTGATGTGCGGCGGCATCCCCGAGGCGTCGTCGACGGCGGCGGCGTGATGCAGCTTCAGCGTGATGTCGGCGTCCATGGCGGCCAGACGCGGCAGGGTGGCGCGCAGCGACGACAGGTCGCCGTAGGTCGGCATGTACAGCAGACGGGGTCGCGGCTTGTCGGTGACCCGCGACAGCGGCGGGCGGCCGTCGGCGAGGTACTCGTCGAACAGCGGGTTGCCGCAGGACACGGCGTGACTGAAGCCCGACACCAGCGCGGCGGATTCGGGACCGTACATCAGATTCAGGTCGGCGTGACTGCGCCACACGCCGAACTGATAGCGCTCCTTGGCCAGGCTGTACTGCTGCGCCACCACCATGGTCTTGGATAGGAACTTCAGCGGCAGGATCGGCGTCTGGCACACCACGATGTCGAAGCGTCCGTCCAGATCGGACAGGTCGTCCTGGTGTTTCCACAGCAGCTCGGTGTTCGGCAGGTGCTCGGAGATGAACCTCTCCGACAGCCCGAAGTCCTGGTCGCGCCGCTCGCCCACCACCGCGAAGTCGTCGAGGTGTTCGGCGATGCGCCGATAGTGGAATACCTGGTATGGACTGGTGACAAGAAATGCGATTCCCATGAACGACCTCCCGGAGTACGGGTGTACTTGCACGTACACCCGCTGTTCACATTGATTCCCACGCGCATGGGGTGTCTACGGTTGCTCCGACGCCACGATGTTGGAACCGACGCGCCGCCGTTCCGCCTGGAGCTCCTCGATGCGGCGGCGCAGGCGGCGCCGTTCCCACATCCCGGCGCCGTCCTCCTGGCCCCGGAGGGCCTTGATCTCGTGCTCCAGATCCATGGCGCGCGTCGACAGCGGTTGGGGGTCGGGGGCCTGTTGCGGCACGGTCGTTTCGGCCAGCGCGTCCACGGCGGAGGCGTCCACGCCGAAGGTCGCCAGGAAGTCGTCGTCGATCCGGTAGCGGTGCTTGTGCTCCATGACCTTCTTGTAGCGAACGTTGTCGCCGCGGTCGGTGACCGCCAGGGGATGGGCGGCATACAGCCACCACCGGATGTCGTCGCCGTCCACGCCCCGGATGTACGCCCCCTGCGGGGCCAGCCGCTGCTTGATCTCCGGGTGCGTCCAGTAGTAGACCGAGCGGTGGGTCGCGATCGGCTCCACAACGGACAATCCGAGGGAATGGCTGTCGTGGTAACGGGTGTAGCCGAAGCGGGTGGACGGCACCCACATGGTCCCCAGCGTGAAGGAGAAGACCCCGCGCCGGGGCTTGCCGGTCTCGCGGCGCAGGAAGTCGTCGGCCTCGAAGCGCAGCCGCTCGAAGAAGTCCACCCGCAGCGCGTCGTCGTCGTCCAGACGGGACGACAGGATGTACTCGCGGCCCGCCAGCCGCGCCGCGTCCTTGCCCCAGTCGACGATGGCCTTGCGGAAATCGGACTTGAACTCGACCGACAGCACCTCCGCGCGCGGGACCCCGGCGATGGCGGCGTCCAGGCGTTGGCGCGCCAGCGGCGGCATCTGCTTGTCCACCACGATCAGCCAGTCGAAGTCGCGGCTGGTCTGCGCCTTCATGCACGGGACGGTGATCGCCTCGAACAGCGACATCCGGTAGTCGTACCAGGTCTCGTCGTAAACCCCGATGCCCAGCCGCGTGGCCAGCACGTGTATGTAATCTCGTGCTCCCGTCATGGCCGACATCCTATGGCGCGCAGCGGCCGAACCCGGGTTATTCGGCGTGTTGCAGCACCTCCACGACGCCGGTGTCGCCGTTGACGCGCACCCGGTCGCCGTCGCGCAGCCTCCCGGTGGCGTTACCGCAGCCGACCACGGCGGGTATTCCCAGTTCGCGGGCGACGATCGCGGCGTGCGACAGGGTGGCGCCGATGTCGGTGACCACCGCGGCGGCGCGCGGGAAGATCGGGGTCCAGCCGATGTTGGTGACCTTGGTGACCAGCACCTCGCCGACGCCGAGCCGCCCGCCGTCGGCGGGATCGTCGATGACGCGGACGACTCCCTCCACCACGCCCGGGGAGCCGGCGCCGCCGCTGACGCCCTCCGCGGCGGGGGCGGCCTCGGCGTCGGCGTCGAACAGATCGGTGCGGCGGTGGGGATCGCGCGACCACGCCTCCGGGTCGAAGCGTCCCCGGATGAAGGTCGGGTACACCGGCAGGCCGCGGTAGTGCTCGTAGGCGGCGCGGCGCGCGGCGATCGCCTCGGCGGGGGCGGCGGCCCCGCCGAGGACGTCCAGCAGCTCGGGGATGTGCAGCATGAACACGTCGTCGCCGATGCCGGTGAGCGCGGCGGCCCGCAGCACGAAGGCCCGCAGCGCCCGGAAGGAACGCACCGCCTCCGAGCGCCCCGCCTCGCGGCCCCGGGTGCCGCCCGCGGCGGCGGCCAGCCGCTTGCGCAGCCTCGCCGCCTGACGGGGGTGGGCGGCGTCGAAGCGGCGCATCGCGCCCTCGCGCGCCAGGCGCTGGCGCTCCAACAGCTCGCCGACGTCGACGGCGTCGCGCAGGCCCTCCAGCTGGCGGTCGATCCACGCGGGGTCCTCGGTGGGGCGCGGCACCGACACCTCGAACTCGTCGGGGCAGCGGTGCCCCCACCGGTCGGCGAAGGTGGCGCGGTCGATGTCGCCGCGCGACAGCTGCCACAGCCCGATCAGCGGCCCCAGGCTGGCCAGCGCGTTCTGCTCGGAGTGCAGGCCGGTGAGCAGGGCACTGGCGTCCGATTCGGACACCCGCTTGTGCAGCCAGGGACGGATGCGCACCAGCGCGGCCCCGTTGATCCGCGAGCCCGCCGCCAGCAGCCGCCCGCCGTCGTGCAGCAGGTCCTTGACGGTGTCGGTCCACAGCCGCGCCAGCTCGCGCGGGTCGTCGGCGGCGGCGATGGCGGCCAGCGCGTCGTCGACGCGCCGCGGGAACGTGGCGACGCGTTCGTCGAAGCCCTTCTGGTAGCCGCGCACGATCGAGGTGAACCGTTTCGCCTCGGGGATCGCCAGGCGCAGCAGTTTCAAGCGCCCCATCGGAAGCCGCGGCGCGGTGATGTTTCCGGGGCGCTTGCCGAAGGCCAGCTCCAGGGCGCTGTTCATGAACCGGGAGATCCCCAGCGCCGAGCCGAGGGCGTCCATCATGGACATGTTCATGTAGAAGCGGCCGCCGATGTTGCCGCTGAGCCGGTGCGGCCCCAGCGCGGCCAGGGCCATGGCGTCGGCCATGAAGATCTTCATGAACTCGAACGAGATGGGCGTCATGACGCTGGGAATCGCCTCGCCGAGGTTCGCCGAGGTCCACAGGTAGTCGCCGTCGCGCGAGTCGTTCCACACCTCGCGGGTTGCCGGCAGCGTGGTGATCGGGCGGGCCTGCACGATCTGGAAGCCCGCGCCGTCGCGCGCCCACTCCACGTCCATCGGCAGCCCGTACAGCCCCGCGATCCGCGAACCGATGTCCGCCAAGGTCTTCAGCTCGGCGTCGGGAAGCACGGCGCGGCGCCGCCGCTCCTCGGGGACGTCGCGTTCCACGGTGGAGGTGGCGGTGCGCACCGTCTCCACGGCCTTGTCGCCGATCTCGCGCCGGGTGACGGCGCCGCTGTCGGTGTCCACCACATAGGAGTCGGGCGTCACCCCGCCGCCCACCAGCGATTCGCCCAGTCCCCAGGTGGCGTTGATCAGCGTCTGCCCCGCGTCGCCCGTGACGGGGTTGGCGGTGAACATCACCCCCGACGACTCGGCCGCCACCAGCCGCTGCACCACCACCGCCAGCGTCACGTCCGCCGACCCGATCGCGTGCCGCGCACGGTATTCGATGGCCCGGTCGGTCCACAATGACGCCCAGCACCGCCGCACCGCCTCGATCACGGCCTCGGTTCCCGAGACGTTGAGGAACGAGTCCATCTGCCCGGCGAACGACGCCTCGGGCAGGTCCTCGGCGGTTGCCGACGACCGCACCGCCACGGCCGCGCCGTCCATGGGCGCGTACGCCGCGGCGATCGCGCGGGCGATGTCGCCGGGCAGCTCGCCGTCGGTGAACAGCGGCTGAATCCGCGCCGAGGCCTCCCGCAGGGCCGCGGGATCGGTGGCGTCCACATCGGCCACAATCTCCGCGATCGCCTCGGCGGCGCCTCCGGCGTCCACGAAGCTCCGATACGCGGCGGTGGTGAGGTGGAACCCTTGCGGCACGGGCAGTCCCGCGCGGGCCATCACGGCCAGCGAGGCGCCCTTGCCGCCGACGGTTTCCAGGACGGCCTCCGCCGAGTCGAGGGGGAGGCAGAGTTCTTGAGATGACATGAGCGTTGACCTTGTCTAGAGAATGTGGATGGGGCGGGGCGTTCAGCGGCGGAACCACTCGTCGAACGTGTCGTCGTCGATGAGCCGAATCGTTCCCGGCGGCGCCCCCAACAGCCGTTCCAGTGCGTCGGCGTACGCCTCGAACCGCACCCGAACGCTCTCGGGGTCCTCGTGCGGCGGATCGTCGGTGGCGAATGTGGACATGAGGGTGTCCTGCAGGTCCTGAATGATCGCGTAGATCAGTCGGCCCGTGGCCTCGGGGGCGCACGGCGCGAACTGCCCCTCGGCGATGCCCTGACGCACCACCCGCGCCAGCAGCCGCCCCGACTTGTCGCCGGCGGCCAGCCGCAGCTTGAGGCGGGGCAGGGCATTGGCGTCGCTGGCCCAGGCCCGCGCCGTGGCCAGCACCAGCTCGCGGCGGGCGTTCTTCCACTGCCCGATCGCGGCGAAGTAGCGATCGAGCTTCTCCAGCGCCGTCAGGTCCTCGGCGTCCACGATCGGGCGCACGGCGCCGACGATCTGGTCGAGCATCCGTTGCACGACGCCGTCCAGCAGGTCCTGTTTGGACGAAAAGTAGTGGTAGAAGGCGCCCTTGGAGGCCCCGGTCGACTCCAGGACGTCGGCGATGGTCATCGCCTGGAAACCCTTGCGCTGCATCAGCTGCGCGGCGGCGTCCAGAAACGCGTCCCGTTTCACGGCGTGGGCGGCGGCGTCCCTGGTGCGGGCCATCATGCCGACTCCTTTAATAAACCGACCGTCGGTCTATTAAAGGACGATAGCACGGCCATCGCGTGAACGGCGTTGGGTTTTGTGAGGTGCCACCCCGGATGTGCGAAGTGCGGGGGAGGGGAGCCGACCGGGGTGGCACCAGTCCTGCCACAGCGAAAGGGCCTGGATACACCGTATGGTGCTACGACAAGACTACACTACGTGTGGCTCCGAATGCCAACCCGCGCAACGTATCGCGACAAAAACTGTCATAAATGAACGCGCCGGACGCGAGATTCGTTGGGGGACAGCAGAAAGGGTTCCGGACTGTGGGCCCGGAACCCCGAACTGCCTGGTGGCAGGTCCTGACCCCTTCACCGGCAGGACCTACCAACCATGGGCAAGGTCGTGTGACTGATGGGTTCGGCAACCCCGGCACTGCCGCCGAGCCCATCGGGAGAGCCCCTCGCCACGAAGTGGAAACGACGCCGCTTCGCGTCACTGGAAACGCCCTTGCCCGATTCAAGTTACCGCCGCCGGCGACGGGGGTTCAGGGACTTTAGTCGCATCCTGTTCAGGCTAAGTACCCATCCTCGCGGCGGGCACCACCAGGGGCGATGTGGTCTCCGGGCACTCGATGACGCGGCAGCGCAGACCGAAGACCCGCTCCACCAGTTCGGCGGTGACCACGGCGACCGGGTTGCCCTCGGCGACAACGGCTCCGTCGCGCATCGCGATCAGGTGGGTGGCGTAGCGGGCGGCCTGGTTGAGGTCGTGGAGGACGGCCACCAGGGTGCGGCCCTGCTCGCGGTGGAGGCGGGCGCACAGGTCCAGGATGTCCAGCTGGTGCGTGATGTCCAAGAAGGTGGTCGGCTCGTCGAGCAGCAGCAGCGGCGTCTGTTGGGCCAGGGCCATGGCGATCCACACCCGCTGGCGCTGCCCGCCCGACAGCTCGTCCACCGCGCGGTCGGCGATGTCGTCGACCTGGGCGTCGCGCATGGACTCGGCGACCACCGTCTCGTCCTCGGCGGACCACTGGCGCAGCAGGCCCTGGTGCG
>NZ_DASQPW010000075.1:0-27958 GCF_035643755.1 Stackebrandtia sp.
ACATCTCCGAGCCCACCACCTGGGCCGACCTCGACAAGGCCGCGAAGAAGCTGAAGACCTCGGGCGTCACCCCGTACTACCAGACCAGCACCCTGTTCACCTTCCCCTGGTTCCAGCAGCTGGTCGCCGGCACCGACCCCAAGCTCTACAACGGACTGGCCACCGGCAAGGTGAAGTACACCGACCCGCGCATCGTCGACATCATGAACACGTGGCGCCAGCAGGAGAAGGACGGCTGGTTCTCCGACGCCGGCAGCAAGACCGACCCGGCCGTCGGTCTCAAGCAGGGCGACTTCGCGATGATCAACTTCGGTTCGTTCTTCAACGGCTCCCTGGACGGCGCCGGCATGAAGTCCAACAAGGACTACGGCATGTTCACCATCCCCGCGGTGAACCCCGACCTGAAGCAGACGCCCATCGCCATGGAGTCCGGTCCGCTGTGTGTCGCCGAGAGCTCGGCGCAGAAGACCCTCGGCCTGACCTACTCCAAGTGGTGGATGTCGCCGGACGCCCAGACGGCGTGGAGCAAGGCCCGCGGCGACGTCGCGTTCAACCCCAAGGCCAAGGTCGCCGACCCGATGCTGAAGAAGCTCGGCGACAAGGTCGAGACCAAGAAGTACCAGCGTTACGACCGCTACTACGAGGCGACGCCGACACCGATCCTCACCGTCGCCCTGGAACAGTTCGGCGCGTTCATCGCCAACCCCGGCGACCCGAAGCCGTTCCTGCAGAAGATCCAGGACGAGGCCGACAAGTACTGGGCAAAGCAGGAGTAGCCGGCGATGACGTCCGAGACGACGCCGATGACGCGCCGCGTCAGGCGACGGGACCCGTACCGCTGGTCGGCGCTCGGGTTCATCGCGCCGGGAGTGCTCGTGGTGGCGGTGCTGCTGTACCTGCCGCTGCTGTGGACGACGTTCCTCAGCTTCACCACGTACGACGGGCTCGGTGATCCCGAGTGGACCGGGTTCGCCAACTTCACGGCGATGTTCGACGATCCCGATTTCCTCGGCTCCGTGTTCAACACGCTGTTGTGGGTCGTCGGCACGCTGGCGGTCCCGGTCGGCGTCGGTCTCGGCATCGCGCTGCTCACCTGGCGGCTCAAGGGCGGGGCGTGGCTGCGGCTGCCGTTCCTCATCCCGTACGCCCTGTCCGGCATCGGCGTCGGCGTCATCTGGTCGTTCATCCTGGGCGGCGGCGGTGCCCTCGATCAGGCGCTGGCCGTCTTCGGGATCTCGGACACCCCGCGCTGGCTCGTCGACGCCCCGCTCAACACGGTCGTGATGATCCTCGCGACCGCGTGGCAGGGCGTCGGCGTCAACGCCCTGCTGTTCACCATCGGCCTCCAGTCGATTCCGAAGGAACCGCTGGAGGCCGCGCGTCTGGACGGCGCCAACGGTCTCCGGCTGTTTCGCAGCATCCTGTGGCCGATGCTGCGGCCGCTCACCGCGGTCGTCGTCGGTCTATCCATTGTGGCGAGCCTGAAGACCTTCGACATCGTGCAGCTCATGACCAAGGGCGGCCCGGGCCGCGAATCCGAGACGCTCGCGCTGACGATGTACAAGGAGTCGTTCGTCAACAGCGACTACGGCCTGGGCTCGGCGATCGCGGTGTTCCTGACGGTCGTGACGCTGGTGGCCTCGGTCCTCTACCTGCGCCAGCAGCTGTCCAGCAAGCACGGGGTCTGACATGTCACGAGTCGTTCGCACCGCCGCCCTGGTCGTTCTCGGGGCCTTCTGGTTGCTGCCGGTGTACCTGCTGGTCGTCAACGCCGCGAAGTCGCCGGAGTCCTTCACCACCACGCACGTGTGGGCGCCCACCGACTTCTCGCTGTTGTCCAACATGGGCGATGCGCTGAAGCTGTCGGGGCTGTCCCAAAGCGTCGGCGCCACCCTGCTGTACGCGGTGGTGTCCCCGGCGATCGCGGTGCTCGTGGGCGCGTGCGCCGGGTTCGCGATCGTCGCGCTGCGCCTGAGGCACGGCTTCGCCTGGTTCGTCGCGATCTTCGGCGGCACCGTGTTTCCGCTGCAGATGATCCTGCTGCCGCTGTTCGACGTCTACTCCCGCACCGACCTGTTCGACACCCACCTCGGCATGATCATCGTGTACACGGCGATCTCGATTCCGTTCTCGGCGTTCGTGATGCGCAACTTCTTCACCGGGATCGCGCACAACGTGTTCGAGGCGGCGGTGCTGGACGGCGCGTCGACCTGGCGGATCTTCGCGCGGGTGTACCTGCCGATGGCGTCCAGCGCGCTGGTGGCGGTGTTCATCCTGCAGGCCACCTTCATCTGGAACGACTTCCTGCTCGGTCTGGTGCTCAGCCAGTCCGACGACGTGCGGCCGATCGTGACCAGCCTGAGTGGAATGCAGAGCACCTACGGCGGCGCGCAGATGTCGGTGGTGTTGGCCGGCGGCGTGCTGGTGTCGCTGCCGACGGTCGTGCTTTTCCTGTGCACCCAACGGTTCTTCGCCCGCGGCCTGGCCCTCGGACAATCCTAGGAGTCCCCATGCGCCTTGTCCCCACCGTCGACGACCTGGCCGCCGACCCGGTCACGCACCACTACGACGACATGATCGCGCCCAGCGGCCTCACCAACTTCCTGGGCACCGCGCGCGTCGACCACGACCTCACCGCGATCGGGGCCGTGGCGTTCCCGCCGGTGTCGCAGGGGCTCACCCGGACCGCCGTGTGCTTTGTGGATGGTCGGCTGGTGGAGTCGTACGGCGCGCCTATCACCCACCAGTGGCGCCCCGATCGGGTGCGCCGCACCGTGAGCCTGCCGGGGCTCGACCTGGAGACCGTCACGGCGTGCGTGCCGGGGCGAACGGCGGTGGCCATCGACGTCACCGTGACCAACACCGGCGACGCCGCGCGGACGGTGCCGGTGACGCTGTCGCTGGCGGCCGGGGTGACCCGCCCGGACGGGGCGTGGCTGGACGCGGTGGCGCCGCAGGAGACCAACGCCGCCTCCACCGCGGCGTCGCGGCTGGTCTTTGCCAACGCGGCGGGCACCGCATTCGGCGTCCAGGGCGTCGACGCCGACGCCGAGGTGCGGCTGTCGGGCATCGCCCCGGCGGCGGGGGAGCACGAGGTCGGCATCGGCGGCACCGCGAGGGGAGGCGAGGTCACCGTCCGTCTCGACGTCGCGCCCGGCGCCTCGGCGCGCTTCGGGTACGTGCACGCCATCGGCGCCACGGCCGAGGAGGCCATGTCCGTCTTCGACGCCGTCGCCGCGGACGTGCCGGGAGCGGTCGCCGGGGCCGAAACGTTCTGGAATGGACAGTTCGAGGCGGCGTTTCGGCCCGGCAACGGCGAGTTCTCCGGCCATCTGCCCACCTTGGAGACCACCTCGGAGCCGCTGCGGCGCCTGTACTGGTGGGGCGTGCTCGGCGTCATCTGGTTCCGCCGCGACTTCGCCGGCAACGTCCTGGGCCGCAGCTACGACACCCTGATGCCCAACTACTGGGCCACCACGACCTTCATCTGGGACTTCAGCCTCAGCTCCATCACGCACGCGCTCCTGGACCCCGCGGCGATGAGACGCCAACTGCGGCACTGGATCGCCTCCGACGTCCACACCCACTTCGGGACGTCGTCGCTCACCGGGGAACCGGTCGGCCGCTGGTACTCGGTCAACGACTACGCCATGACCCGGCTGGTCAACGACTACGTCCGCTACACCGGCGACACCGACCTGTTGGACGAGACCCCGGGCGGGCGCGCCGTCACCGAGCATCTGCGCGACTGGGCCCTGGCCTGGCGCGGCCTGCGCGGTTCCTCGCCGCTGGCCGACTACGGCGAGATCGACAACCTGCTGGAGTGCGTCAGCTCCTACACCCACGAGGTCGCGAGCCTCAACGCCGCCAACGTGTGGAACCTGCGCACCACCGCCGATGTCCTGGCCGCCAAGGGGGACGCCGTCGCAGCGGCCGAGCTCGACAGTGCCGCACGGGAACTGGTCAAGGAGGTCGCCGACCTCTACCTGCCCGGCACCGGCCACTTCGCCGCCCGGCAACCCGACGGCACCCGCGTGCCGGTGCGTCACGTCTACGACTTCTCCGTCGTCGGCACCACCATTGCCGACGACCTCGGCGCCGACGTCCGCCGCGAGATGGTGGAGTTCTTCGCGCGCGAGCTGCGCACCGACGTCTGGCTGCGGTCACTGTCCCCATGGGACTCGGACGCGAGCTTCAGCGTCCGCCCCGACCACCAGTGGAACGGCGCCTACCCCGCCTGGCCCGCCGACGCCGCCCGCGCCCTCATCGCGCTGGGCGCCCCCGACGTCGCCGTCGACTGGATCGCGGGCCTGGCCCGCTCCGCCAACCAGGGCCCGCCCGGGCAGGCGCACTTCACCGAGGAGGCGATGCCCGCCGTCAACGGCGGCGCCCGCAAGGCGCCACCGCAGCTGCCGTACATCATCGACTGGGCGTGTTCGTCGGCCGGAGCCTATGTGGCGCTGGTGATCGAGTCGTTCTTCGGCGTCGACCCGGGCGTCGGCTCCGGCGCCGTGGCGCCGGGCCCCGGCTGCGTCGCCGAGGTGGATCCCGACGCCGTGCTGCGCGGCCTGCGGGTGGGCGACAGGATCGTCGACGTCCACGCCGACGGCACCGTGGTCGACGCGCCATGACGACGAAACCGTTGCGGCCCTTCGCCATCGAGCCGTCGATGATCCGCGGGGCCGTCGAGATCGAGCGGACGCCGCGCGGCCTGACCCCGCACCGCCTGCCGCGCTGGGCGCGCCGCCAGATCCCCGACCGCTTCATGGTCCAAACCAGCGCCGAAAGCGCCGGGGTGCGGCTGTCGGTCCGCACCGCAGCCGAGACCATCGAGGTCGACGTCCAGGCGCGGCGGATCGCCGACGACGCCGACACCCCCTTCCCGCCGAGCGTCTACGAGATCACCTCCGGCGCAACGGTCGTGGCGTCGGCGAAGGCGGTCGCGGGCTCGCGGTTCGTGTTCACCTTCGAGCGGCCCAGCGGCGACATCGTCGCCGGACCCGACGCCACGGTGCGGTTCGAGGGACTGGGCACCGGCGCCGAGCGCGACCTCGAGCTGTGGTTGCCGTACCACGACCACGTCGAGCTGCTGGGGCTGCGCGCCGACGCCCCGGTCTCCCCGGCACACCACAATGGAGGAGTGTGGTGGCTGCACCACGGCAGCTCCATCAGCCACGGCTACCGGGCCGCCACCACGACCGGCACCTGGCCGGTGGTCGCGGCGCTGCGCGCCGGGGCGCGGCTGACGAACCTGTCGTTCAGCGGCAACGCCATGCTGGATCCGTTCACCGCCAGGACGATCCGCGACACCCCCGCCGACCTCATCACCCTGAAGGTCGGCGTCAACCTGGTCTCCGGCGACGTGATGCGGGTGCGCGGCTTCCGGCCCGCCGTCGATGGTTTCCTCGACACCATCCGCGACGGCCACCCCGACACGCCGATCGTGTTCGTCTCCCCGATCTGGTGCGAGCCCGTGGAATCCTCCGCGGGACCCACCATTCAGGACCCCACCCGCGACGAGGAGTGGTCCGTCGCGGCGGGGACCGAGGCCGACACCGACGACGGCAAGCTGTCGCTGCGCGTGATCCGCGCCGAGCTCGCCTCCATCGTGGAACGTCGCCGCGGCGACGGCGACCGGTACCTGCGTTACCTGGACGGACTGTCGCTGTACGGCGAACGCGACGCCGCGGCGATGCCGCTGCCCGACAACCTTCACCCCGGCCCCGACGTCCAGCGCCTCATCGGCGAACGCTTCGCCGATCGGGTGCTGGCCGCATATCCCGATCCGCCCCCCAACCCGTGAGGGAGCAAGCCCATGTTCCGTCGAATCCCCGCCATCGCCACGGCCGCGCTCACCGGCCTGGCGGTGCTGGCCGTCCCCGCCACCACCCACGCCGCGCCCTCCTGCGCCCCGCGCACCTCGGCGTCCGTCAACCAGGAACTCACGAAGCGCTTCAACACCTACGCCGACACCGCCGGGCGCTGGACGGGCGCCGACTCCGCCTACAGCGTCCCGTTGCCGGGCGGCTCCGACGCCTGGCTGTACTCCGACACCTTCCTCGGCACGGTCAACGCCGATCGCAGCCGCCCCAAGGACTCGCCGTTCGTCCACAATTCCATCATTGTGGACGATGACGGCTCGCTGTCCACCCGCACCGGCGGAACGACCGCGGCGCCGGAGTCGCTGGCGAAGGTCGCCGGGGCCGACGAATCCCAACGCTGGTACTGGTTCGGCGACGGCACCGTCGAGGGCGACCGGCTGCGCGTGATGCTGCTGGAGTTCGAGAAGACCGGCAGCGGCGTGTTCGACTTCAAGTTCTCGGGCAACGCCGTGGCCACCTTCGACGCCGACGACATGTCGCTGACGTCGATCACCGACCTCCCGACGTCCCCCGTCCAATGGGGATCGGCGATCTACGAGGACCCGTCCGACGGCTACACCTACGTGTTCGGCGTCGAGGACCTCCAGGCCGACAAGTACGCCCACCTGGCCCGGGTGCCGTCCGGCTCGCTGACCACCGGCGAGTGGCAGTACTTCGCCGACGGCCAGTGGAGCGACGACCCCGCCGCCTCCAGCCGTGTCCTTCAGGGCGTGTCCAACGAGTTCAGCGTCACCCGCTACCAGGGCAGGTTCACCCTCGTCACCGGCGACGCCACCGAGTCGCTCAGCTCCAAGATCGTCATGTACCGCGGCGACGACATCACGGGTCCGTACACCGGCAAGACCGTGCTGTACCAGACCCCCGAGACCGGCGGCAACGTCTTCACCTACAACGCCAAGGCCCACCCGGAGTACGGCGACGACAACCGTCTACTGGTGACATACAACGTCAACAGCTTCGTCGGCGACGACCTGTACGCCGACGTCGACATCTACCGCCCGCGCTACGTCGACGTCGAAGGAGAGATCCCCAACGGACGCGGCTGCTCCTCGGAGCCGTCCGCCTGACCCCGGGCGTCGCCGCCCCACGCCGACGGCTTCGGCTTGGCGAGGAACAACACCGCGACAAGACCGATCAACAGCACCGCCGCGGGCAGGTACACCGACTGACCCATGGCGGTGGCGAAGGGCTCGCGCAGACGCTCGGGCAGATCGCCCATGGACTCCCCGCTGGGTGCCGGCGCCCCGGCGGGCAGGGGCGGGAAGTTCGCGTTGATGCGCGACTCCATCATCACGGCCATGGCGGCGCTGCCCAGCACCGCTCCCACCTGGCGGGTGGTGTTGTAGACGCCGGAGCCGGCGCCCGCCTCGCTCATCGGCAGGTTGCGGGTCACTGTGGACGACAACGGCGCCCACACCCCGGAGCTGCCCAGGCCCAGCAGCGCGATGGGGATCAGGAGCCGCCAGATCGCCACGTCCGGGGTGAGGATCGACCCGAACCAGAACAGGGCGCCGGAGAACGTCACGATCCCGACGGTGACGACGTACCGGGGGTTGACCCGGTCGACCAGCCGCCCCACCACCGGGGCCATACCGCCCGACACCACCGCCATCGGCACCATGAGCAGCGCCGCCCGGGTGGGGGTGAGGTCGCGGACGTTCTGCGCGAACAGCATCAGGGGCAGGGCCATGCCGGTGATGGCGAAACCGACGGTGGCGATGGCGATGTTGGCCAGACAGAAGTTGCGGTCGCGAAACAGCCGCAGCGGCAGCAGCGGTTCGGCGCGGTTGAGCGCCTGCCACGCCACGAACCCACCGAGGATCACGATGCCGGCGATCACCAGGCCCCACACCGAGATGATGCCCGTGATGACGCCCCAGTCGTACGACTCGCCCTCCTGGATGCCGAACACCAGGCAGAACATGCCCGCCGCCGACAGCACCACCCCGACCAGGTCGAAGGAGTGGGCGTGGGTGGGCAGCCGGGGCACCAGCCGCATCACCAGGAAGAACCCGACGACGCCGACGGGCACGTTGATGTAGAAGATCCACTCCCAGCCGACCGAGTCGACCAGCAGCCCGCCCAACAGCGGTCCGACCAATGTGGCCACACCGGCCACCGCGCCCCACATGCCCATGGCGGCGCCGCGCCGGTCGGGCGGGAAGGTGCGGGTGATGACGGCCATCGTCTGGGGGGTCATCATCGCCGCGCCGATGCCCTGGACGACGCGCGCGGCGATCAGCATGGCGATGCTGTCGGACAGGCCGCACCATGCCGACGAGGCGGTGAACACCACCAGCCCCACCAGGTAGACGTTCTTGGGCCCGAAGCGGTCGCCCAGGCGCCCGGTGATGAGCAGCGGCACCGCGTACGCCAACAGGTAGGCGCTGGTCACCCAGATGACCGAGTTGATGTCGGTGTCCAATTTAGACATAATGGTCGGGATCGCGACCGACACGATCGTGGTGTCCACCAGGATCATGAAGAACCCCAGACACAGCGCCCACAAAGCGCGCCAGGGGTTGTGCGTGTGGTTCATTGCCGATCAACCTCGTTTCGGGCGGTCCCTTGGTAGCGGGTCCGTCGGTCGCGTTCATCCTCAAGTCGTACGACGAACGATGAGAGCAAACCATTCTGCTGGTGGTCGCGTCACACCCTCGCATCGTGAGAACTTGGCCGTGCGGCCAGGAACGTGGTCGCCAAGCCATCGCTCGAATGAGAGACGACAGTGACCTCCAGCCCACAGCCGACGGCAACCATCATCGACGCCCCGAGGCGTCCCCGTCAGCTATTCATCGACAATCTTCGCATCGTGCTCACCGCGATGGTGGTGTTGCACCACGCCGCGCTGACCTACAGCCACATCCCACTGTGGTACTACACCGAGACGGGTTCGGGTTCCAGCGGGTACCTGCTGGACGCGCTGGTCGCCGTGGACCAGATGTTCTTCATGGGGTTCTTCTTCATGATCTCCGGCTACTTTGTCCCCTCGTCGTTCGATCGCAAGGGGGCCGGGGGTTTCCTGCGCGGCCGCCTGGTGCGGCTCGGCGTTCCGCTGCTGCTGTTCGCGCTGGTGATCCGTCCGATCGTGACGTTCAACGACTACCTGGCCAACTGGGTCCACAAGGCCGCGTACCCCGTGTACTACATCCTCAGCTGGGACCCGGGCCCGATGTGGTTCGTCGAGGTGCTGTTGGTGTTCTGCCTCGGGTACACGCTGCTGCGCCGCCGCGCGTCCGCCCCGCCCGCGGCCGTCGAACCCGACGCCGCGTCCCCGGCCGCGCACAGGCCGAGCCTCTGGGCCGCGCTGGGTTTCGTGGCGGCCCTGTCCGTGGTCACCTGGCTGTGGCGGATTGCGGTGCCGCTGAGCGCCTACATCCCGGTGCTGGGCCTGCCGTCGGCGGCGTTCCTGCCGCAATACCTCGGCCTGTTCGTCGTCGGCGCCCTCGCGTTCCGCCGCGGCTGGTTCTCCCGGATCTCCCGCCGCACCACCTGGTGGGCGCTGGTGGCCGCGGTGGTGTGCCTCCCCGCCTACGTGGTCGTGCTGGCCTCGGGCACGGGCCCGGCGTTCGGCTGGCGGGCCCTCGTGGGGTCGGCGTTGGAATGCGGCTTCGCCGTCGGGATCATCACGTTCCTCATGGGACTGTTCCAGCGCCGCTTCAACCGCCAGCGCGCCTTCGGCACCTTCCTGTCCCGCAACGCCTTCGGCGTGTACTTCCTGCACCCGCTGATCCTGGTCGGCCTCGGCTACGCGCTGAGCGGCTGGCAGGCGCCCGCGTTCGCGAAGTTCGCGGCCCTGGCGGCGCTGGGACTGCCGCTGTGCTGGGCCGCGGCGAGCCTGCTGCGCCGACTGCCGGGCGCGCGCCGTGTCTTCTAGGCGGGGCCGACGATGCGGCAAACGGCGTTCAGGGCAGGATCGCGTCGGTGTAGCCGCCGTCCACCCGCAGCGCGCCGCCCGTGGTGGCCGACGCGAACGGGGACGCGAGATATACCACCATGTTGGCGATCTCGGCGGGCTGGATGAGGCGTTGCAGCAGCGAGTTGGGGCGGTGGGCGCGCATGAACTCGCGCTGCGCGGCGTCCCACGGCAGGTCCCTGTCGACCAGCTGGTACACGAAGTCGCGCACCCCGCCCGTCTCCGTGGGACCCGCGATCACCGAGTTGACGGTGACGCCGGTGCCCGCGGCGGTCTTGGCGAAGCCCCGCGACACACCGAGCAGCGCGGTCTTGGACACGCCATAGTGGATCATCTCGGCGGGGGTGGCGATGGCCGAGTCGCTGGCGATGTACTGCACCCGCCCCCAGCCGTTGTCCATCTGGCGCGGCAGGTAGTGGCGGGTGAGCCGCACCCCGCTGAGCACGTTGACCTCGAAGTAGCGCCGCCACTCCTCGTCGGTGACGTCGAGGGCGGGCTTCTCGCCGAAGATACCGAGGTTGTTGACGAGGATGTCCACGTGCGGCAGCGAATCCACCACCGCGTTGGTTCCGTCCTGCGTGGACAGATCGCCGACGGCGGGCAGCGGCTCGGCGCCGGGCACCTGCGCGCGGATGGCCGCGATCGCGGTGTTCACCGACGCCGCGCCGCGGCCGTTGACGCCGACCCGGGCACCGGCCGCGGCCAGGCCGGTGGCGATCGCCAAGCCGATGCCCTGCGTGGAGCCGGTGACCAGCGCCGTGCGTCCCGAAAGATCAATGCGCACCCGGGTGTCCTTCCTCGATGCGCCCGACCCTACTAGGAGGCGACCGCCTCGGCGTTCTCGGCGGCGAGCCGCGCGCGTTCCTCGCCGCGGCGGCGGGAGCGCACGCCCATCCACATGGTGGCGCCGATGAGCAGCGCCAGCACCACGAAGGGCAGCACCTGCGACACGATGTAGGCGGTGTGGAATGCCATGGTGTAGGCGGCGGCGATGCGGATGGCGGCCTCGAATAGGAATCCCACGCCCCACATGACGGTGATCAGGTAGTTGGTGCGGCGGAAGGCGGGGAACTGCCACAGGCTGTTCCAGTAGGCGATCCCGTCCCTGCTGCCGTCGGTGGCGAAGCGAAGTCCGAAGTGGAACATCAGGGGCTTGGGCAGCAGCAACGACACCAGGCACACCAGGCCGAACCCGGCGGTGACCACCGAGTCCTTCACGATCAACAGGCGCGAGTCGGCGCCGCCGATCACGGTGGCCGCGGCGGACAACAGGTTGAAGATCAGGATGATGACGCTGGCGGCGCTCAGGGTGCGCGATCGCAGCCACGTCACCAGCATTCCCAACAGCGGTCCGATGCTGGCCAAAAGGTACGCCGTCTGGTCGCTGGCGCCGTTGGCCGAGGCGATCTGGAAGGTGACGATGGACAGGCCGATGTCGAAGACGCCGAGAATCAGGAAGCCGGTCATGCGCGAGCCCATGCTGGCGCGCGGCGGGGCGGTGGTGGGGGTGGTCATGGGGACGAACGATAGCAGATGTGTCTACGTTTCGGAATTAATGTGCATCACTTATACTCGACCCGATCATGACAGTCGATGACGAAGGCGCGGATCTGTCGACGGCCGGGCCGCGCGGGCTCCCCTCCGCGGGCAACGTGCCGTTCCTGTTCGGGATCTGCCGGGTCACCGCGCTGCCGGGTCCGATCCTCGCCGACCTGCTGATGGACCTGGGCATGACCCGCTCGGCCGCCCGCACCCTGCTGTCGCGGCTGCGGAGGAACGGCTCCCTGTCGGTCGTCCACAGCGGCCGCGTCGGGGTGTATCGGATGGCGGGCCACATGGCCGCCGGTTTCCAGCGCGTCCGTCACGGCTTCGATCCCCCCGACTGGGACGGGCGCTTCCACACCGTCGTGTTCGACCTCGCCGAATCCCAACGGGGCCTGAAGGACCGGCTGCGCTACACGGCCCTGCTCAGCGGCTACGGCCAGCTGCGATCGGGGATGCTCATCAACCCGTTCGACAGGGGCGCGCAGCTGGACGTGGTGCTGCGCGACGGCATCGGCGACGGCTTCGTCGCGTACGGGCGCCTCGAGTTCGACGCCGCCACGGCCCGGCGGGTCGCCGCGCGGGTGTGGAACCTTCCCCGCCGCGCCACCGGCTTCGCCGACCTCGCCGCGCGGATCCGCGCCGGACTGCGCGACCACCCCGCCCCCGCCGACGGCGCCGAGGCGTTGCGCCGCTTCCATTCCGAGTCGATGGCCGCGCTGTCGCTGATGCTGACCTTCCCCCGGATGCCCGTGCCGCTGCTGCCCGACGGCTGGCCCGCCGCCGACCTCGACGGCGCCCTAGACGAGCTCGCCGAGCGGCTCATCCCCGCCGCCGCCGCCCACCTGTCCGGTGTGCTCGCGGCGAGCCCGCACCGGGACCTCGTCGCACACGAGGACACGACGGTGGGCCGGGCGTTACCACCCGGCCCACCACCTCGCGGCCGACGTTACCGCTGAAGGAACGCCAGCAGGTCGCCCTGCGGCGTCTTGATGTCCTTGCCGTGGTTGTCGTACGTGGTCTTGGACGGCGCGTCGTCGCACAGCCCGGCCATCACCATGTCGTTGATGGCGTCGAACAGCTTCTGGCTGAACGGCGAGATCATCTGCGGGTCGAGCGTGTAGGTGAAGGTCGCCTGCCGCTTGCCGTCGGGGGAGTGGAAGGAGAAGGTCGAGTAACCCAACCCGCCCCCGGTGTGGCCGATGGCGGTGCCGCCGGGGACGTTGTCGCACTTGGCCTCCACGGCCTGCAGCCCCAGGCCGTAGGTTCCCTTGGACTGCTCGCTGAGCTTCTCGGCCTCGGCCATCTGCTTCTTGGTCAGCAGCGTGCCGTCGAACATGGCGCGATAGAAGCGGTTGATGTCGGACACATTGGACACGATCTCGCCGGCCGCCCAGAACTGGGTCGGGGAGATCTCGGTGGTGTCGACGCGGTTGTCGAGCAGGTCGTAGGTGGCGAAGTAGGCGTGCGGGTGCTTGCCCTTGATGGACGCGTCCTTGCCCGGCCAGTACGTGTGGTTCATGCCGACCTTGTCCCAGATCCGCTTGCCCACCTCGTCTTGCACCTTGTGACCCGTGAGCTTCTCGACGAGCAGACCCAGCACGAAGTAACCGGTGTTGGAGTACGAGTAGTCCGTGCCCGGCTTGAAGTTGAGCTTGCGCTTCGTGGCGGTCTTGATGATCTGCTCGGGGGTGAACTCCAGGCCGCGGTTGGTGCGGATGTCGTGGGAGACCCCGACGTTCAGCGACGGGTAGATGTCGACGAAGAAGTCGGGGATCCCGCTGGTGTGCCCCATCAGCTCGCGGATGGTGATGGTGTCCTTATAGGGCAACAGACCCGGCAGGTACTTGTCGATCGGGTCGTCCAGCTTCAGCTTCTTCTCGCCCGTCAACTGCAGCAGCACCGTGGTGATCTCGGACTTGGTGAGGCTGGCGATGCGGACGTGGTCGCCGGGCTGGGTGGCGTCGTCGCCTCCCGTCACGCGCTGCCCGCGCGAGGCGTCCCAGACCTCGTCGCCGTCGCGGACCTCGGCGACCACGGAGGTGCCCGACTCCTTGGCCAGGGCGTCGAGGGCCTGGTTCAGCGCCTTGGTGTCCAGGGCGTCGTGTGTGGCCGGGTCGGCGATCGCGTTGGCGGCGAACAGCGCCGCCGTCAGGCCGACGGCTCCGATCAGGGCACCGATCTGGTAACGCCTTCGGGGGAATCGCATTGACTGCTGCTCCTAGGGGTTCGGCGATGCGAGGAGAAACGCCGTGATGAAAAGTCCAGCAAAATCTGGCATGAACCCGCGAACCAAAGCAATACAAGCGAAGTGGCGCACATGAGACCTGCCCACACCCGCCAGAACCCGACGCGTTCACCTCAGCGGAAGGCCGCGGCGTTGCGCCCCGCCCAGTCGGCGAAGGTTCCCGCCGGTCGCTTCAGGACATTCGGGACGTCGGGGCTGACGGCCAGCTCGGCGGCCGTCGGCCTGCCCATGGCCTCCAGCGCGGAGTCGGTGATCGCCTCGGGCATGAAGTTGAGCATCACCTCCCGCGCCTCCTGGCGCGTCTGCTCGACGAACGCGATCGGCTCGCCGAGGGCCGCGGCGATGGCGGCGGCCTGCTGGCGCGGAGAGACGAGCTCGGGCCCCGTGAGTTCGTAGAACCGTTGGGAGTGGCCCGATTCGGCGAGCACCGCCGCGGCGACCGCCGCGATGTCGTCGGGGTCGACGATGGGCGTGGCGACGTCACCGAACGGCGCCGCGACGCCGCGGCCCTCGCGGATGGACGCCGCCCACGCCAGGGTGTTGGTGGCGAACCCGACGGGGCGCAGGATCGTCCAGTCGATGCCCGAATCGACGACGGCCTCCTCGATGGAACGTCCGATCTGCCCGTGGGACACCGTCTCGGGGCGGGTCTTGACGCCCAGGGACGACAGCAACACCACCCGCTCGACGCCCGCTTCGGCGGCGGCGGAAAGGATCTCGGCCGTCCTCATCGCCGCGGCGCTCGCCCCTCCGTTGTGCAGGAACAGCGCCCGCGCCCCGTCCAGCACGGGTCGCAGGCTCGCGGGCTCGGCCAGATCCGAGCGCAGCCATCGCACGTTGTCGGGCACGTCGGCGGCGGAGATCGAGCGGGAGGTCGCCGTGACGGCGGCGTCGGTGGCGGCGAGCCGCCGTACCAGTGCGCGCCCGACATTGCCCGTGGCGCCGGTGATCGCGATCATGAAGCTCTCCTGTGAGTTAGTTGACTGACTAAGTTGCCTCGAAACCTACGCGACCGACCCGCCCCTGGCTATAGTTAGTGAGGTGGCTAACTCAAACGGATCGAAGGCCGCGGCACGGGACAAACGCCAGCGCCTCACCGCCGCGGCGGCCGAGGTACTGCACCGCCAGGGGGTGGAACGCACCACCATCGCCGACATCGCCCAGCTCGCGGACGTCCCCGTCGGCAACGTCTACTACTACTTCAAGACCAAGGACGACCTGGTGCGCGCGGCCCTGTCGGCCCACGCCGACCACCTCTCCCTCAAGCTGGCCCACCTCGACCGCGACCCCGACCCCCGCGCCCGCCTGGGCGCCCTGGTGGCCAGCTGGGTCGAGCGCCGTGACATCACCGCCCGCTACGGCTGCCCCACGGGAACCCTGGCCGTCGAACTCGACAAGCGCGAACCCGACGGCATCGACACCGAGGTCGGCCAGCTCTTCCGCACCCTGGTGGACTGGGTCGCCGAACAGTTTCGCCGGCTCGGCCAACCCGACCCGCACGACCTCGCGATCACCTTCGTGGCGGCCAACCAGGGCATGTCCCTGCTGTCCAACGCCCTGCGCGACCCAACGATCATGATCCGCGAGGGCGAGCGCCTGCGCCGCTGGCTCGACGACCTCCCGACATGACCCCACCGTCGGCCCGCGGCGCCTCGCGACCGCCCGCGTGGTCCACGATCGCTCAACGCTGGCGCGCCGCGCGTAGGGGAGATCGCCGCGCGTGGCGCCCGCACGTCGTTCCCACTGTCGGGGGAGCAGCGTAGGCCCGACCCACTCGTCGGCGTAGTCCACGATCGCTCAACGCTGGCGGGTCGGGGGATCGCCGAGCGTGGCGCCCCGCGTCGTCCGTCGCCGTCGGGGGAGCCGCACGGGGAACGCGTGCTGGCCGACTCGCCCACGGCGGGCGAGCCGCGTAAGCCCGACCGACCGCCCGCGTAGTCCACAATCGTTCGACGTCGGCGCGTCGGGCGTGGCGCCCGCACGTCGTTCCCACTGTCGGGTGGCGGTGTAAGCCCGACCCACTCGTCGGCGACCGCCCGCGTGGTCGGCGATCGTTCGACGCTGGCGCGTCGGGCGTGGCGCCCGCACGTCGTCCCTCGCCGTCGGGGGAGCCGCACGGGGAACGCGTGCTGGCCGACCCACCGACAGCGGGGGAGCCGCGTAAGCCCGAACACTCGTCGGCGGCGATTCGCGAGGGCCGCGCGGGGTCGCCAGTAGGATTCGCCGCGTGCGTGCGCCCTCCCGCGTCGGCGGTGTCCTGATGGGGATCGGCATCGGCCTGATGGTGCTGCCGTTGCCGATGATCGCGCTGACCCAGGCCGTGGACGCGGGTGCCGCGAGCGATGTGCTCCAGACGATCGGCTTGGCCGCGCCCGGCGTCGGCTTCCCCGTCCTGGCGATCGGTCGCCTGCGTCGCCGCGTCTCCGTCGAGGGCGACGACGCCTACCCCGCGCGGTTCGGCCGCGCCCCGCGGCTGCGCGGGCTGGGAGGATTCGGGGCGGCGCTGCTGGGAACGTCCTATCTGGTGATCCTCGGCGTGGCCGTCCTCATGCTCATCCTGGCGGGCCTGGCCGCCGCGATCGCCCACTCCAGCTTCAACCTCGACGAACAGCCCATGGGGGTGTTCGGCGACGGCATGCTCGCGTTCGGACTGTCCACCATGGGCGCCTCCCTGGTCTGGCTGGTCCTCGGCGTGCTGTTGTACGGCGGGCTCGCGACGGGCTATTCCCTGCGGCTGTTGCTGTCGGGCTCGACGTCGGGGGAGGACAAGACCGCCGCGGGCATGGTGCTGTTGGCGCTGCTGATGGTCCTCGGCGTCGTCGCCCTGGTGGTGACGGGCAACGGCGGCGTCCCCGCCCACCCGCGCGCCGTGCGCGGCGCGATCGCCACGGGCGGGGCCGTCGTCCTGCTCGGCGGCATCGGCCTGGCCGTGGCGATCGCGTGGCGGCGCAGGATTCGGCCCTGGGACGCGCCGAGCACGTCACGGGGACCCGACGGGTGGCTCGGTGTGGTCGTCCGCTCCGTCGCCGCCCTGATACTGCTGGGGTGGCTGGTCGCCGCGCTGATCTCGGCCTGGGGGCCGTGACCGCTCAGCGCAGGTACGCCCCGATCGCCTCCGCCGAGATCCGCGCCAGCCGTGCCCGATCGGCGGTCCGATACGCCTGTGGATGCGCCTTGTCGATGTCGTAGCGGTTGAAGTATTCGCCCGTCACAGTGTCGAGTTTCGGGTCGGTGATGACGCGCAGCGTCGGCTGGCCGCCGTGGGAGATCGGCACCTGGGCGGTGAAACCCAGCGCTCGGATGCCCTCGGTGTCCATCAGGTGCGCGGGGTGGACGGCGTTGACGGTCACGCCCGTCCCCGCGAGCTCCGCGGCGAGGTCGAATGCGGACATGATCATGGCGAGCTTGCTGCGGCAGTACGCCTCCATGATCTCAAATCCCCGCGTGAACCCGAAGTCGTCGAAGTCGATCTCCTGCTGCCCGATCGAGGCGACGTTGACGATGCGCGCGGGCGCCGAGGCGGTCAGCAGCGGGATCAGGCGTCGGCTCAACAGCAGCGGAGCCAGGTGGTTGACCGCCATGTTCAGTTCGTGGCCCTGGACGCTGATCCGCCGCGAGACGTCGGTGCTTCCCGCCGCGGTCGCGTTGTGCACCAAGGCATCCAGGCGGCCGTGATCGCGCTCGACCCGCTCGGCCAGTCCGCGCACCTGGTCCAAATCGGACAGGTCGGCGACGTATCCTCGCGGCCCCGCCTCGGCGTTCACCGCGGACAGCTCGTCGACCAGCGCGGCCACCCGATCGGCGTCGCGCCCGTGGACCAGCACGGCGGCGCCCGCCTTCGTCAACTCGGTGACCAGGTAGCGGCCGAGGCCCTTGGTGGCGCCCGTGACCAGGACGGTGGCGTTCGTCGGGGGAGTGGTGTAGTCATCCATGCCCGTCATACTATCAATACCTTGATGTTCATTCAAACCCGTACACCCGCACGCGCCGGTATGGTGGTTCACCATGGGAATGCCCCCGTCCGAACGCCTCGGTCTCGACATCAAGCGCGCCGAACACGCCTTGATGGCCGCCAAGGGCGCCGCCCTGAGGCGCGCGGACCTCACCGTCGCCCAATACGCCGCCCTGTTCACGCTGAAGGACAACCCGGGAATGTCGGCCGCCGCGGTCTCCCGCGCCTGCCTGGTCACCCCGCAGGCCATGACCTCGGTGCTGCGCACCCTCGAAGACCGCGGCCTGGTGGAACGCCGCACCCACCCCTGGTACCAACACGTCCGCCAGATCGAACTCACCGAGGCGGGAGAGCGCGCCGTCACCGCCGCCGACCGCGAGGCGGTGCGCATCGAGACCCGCATCCATCGGGCGCTGACCGCGGACGAGCGCGACACGCTGCGGCAGCTGCTGTCCCGCTGCGTCGACGCGATCGCCGAAGAGTAGGCCGCTTGTCACCCCGGCTGGCTATGCTGCGCGATACCGCGCGACCAGCCGAGGAGGCCCCATGCCGGGCGAACACATGCTCAAGGCCAACGGCATAGACCTTTGTGTACAACAGTTCGGCGACGCCGCCCACCCCACGATCCTTCTGGTGCACGGCGCCTCGGCGTCGATGCTGTGGTGGCCCGAGGAGTTCTGCGAACGCCTGGCGAACGGGCGGCGGCACGTCGTGCGGTTCGACAATCGCGACACGGGACGCTCCACCAGCTACCCGCCCGGTGAGCCCCGATACGCCATGGCCGACATGGCGCGCGACGCGATCGGGGTACTGGACGCGCTGGGAATCGCGGACGCACACCTGGTCGGGCGGTCGATGGCGGGCGGCATCGTGTCGCTGGCGGCGCTGCTTCACCCCCAGCGGGTCGCGTCGCTGACGCTGGTCAGCACCACCACGGGCGGGCAGGACCTGCCCGGCATGGCGCCGGAGTTCTTGGAGTACACCGCTTCCCGCCGCCCCGATCCGTCCGATGCGGACGACGTCGTCGACTTCATCGTCGGCCTGACGCGGCAGTACGCGGGGGACTCGCCGTACTTCGACGCCGACGCGATGCGCCGCCTCGCCGAGCGCGACGTCGCCCGCGCCGACAACATCGCCTCGACCCTGGTCAACCACTTCGTCATCGACGTCGGCATGCCCGAGGAGGTCGCCGGCCGCGCCGTCGAGGCGCCGGTCCTGATCGTCCACGGCGAACTCGACCCCGTGTTCCCGCTGCCGCACGCGGAGGCCACGCGGCGCCGCTACCCAGGGTCGGAACTGGTGGTGCTGCCCCGAACCGGCCACGACGTCCCGCCGCAGACCTGGGACATCGCCGTGCCCGCGCTGCTCCGCCACACCTCGGGCGGCTGGGAGGCCGAGGAGGACCGCATCATCTCGGCCGCCCTGGACGCCGGGGACGCGGTGGGGTGGTTCGAGACCCTTTACCAGGCGGGGGCCGAGGGGAGCGTGAACATGCCGTGGAGCCGAAGCGACGCGCACCCGCTGTTGGCGGACTGGGCCGACGGCCGGGAGCGGGAGGGCGCGGGCCGAAGCGCGATGGTCGTCGGGTGTGGACTGGGCGCCGACGCGGAGTTCGTGTCGCGTCTCGGCTTCGACACCACGGCCTTCGACGTGTCGCCGACCGCCGTGCGGGTGGCGCGCCAACGCCACGACGACTCCACCGTGAGCTACACCGTCGCCGACCTGCTCCAGCCGCCGGCGAACTGGGAGGGGGCCTTCGACCTGGTGGTGGAGATCATCACGGTGCAGGCGTTGCCGCGATCGCTACGCCCCCAAGCGATCGCCAACGTGGCGCGCATGGTCGCACCGGGCGGGACCCTGTTCGTGGTCGCCGCGATCGCCGGCGAGGACGCCACACCGCCGCCGTGGCCGCTCACCCGATCCGAGGTGGAGTCCTTCGCCGACGGCGGCCTGGAGATCGTCGGCCTGGAGTCGACGACGGTGCCGGGCAAGCCTCAGGACGTGCGGTGGCGGGCGGAGTTTCGGCGACCGGGCTGACGGTCACGCCAGCGGCAGATGCCGCGGCGCCACCGGGGTCGACACCACGATCGACGTCGTCGTCTGTCCGAACAGGAGGAATCGGTCGAGGATCTCCTCCAGGTCGGCGATCGACGGCCCCAGCACCTTCATCAGGAAGCAGTCCTCGCCCGTGATGCGGTGGCACTCCACGACCTGCGGGGTGTCGCGGGCGGCCTCGGCGATGCGGGGCAGCTGGCCCGGCCCCGGGCGGATCCGCACGAACGCCGCCACCGGCATGCCCAGGGCCGCGGGGTCGACGTCCATGCGGTAGCCGCTGATCACCCCCGCGCGCTCCAGCCGCTGGACCCGCTCGGTGACCGCGGGCGCCGACATGTTGACCCGGCGCGCCAGCTCCGACATCGACAGCCGCGGATCGTCGTGCAGCTCGGACAGCAGCGCGCGATTCACGGCGTCCAGCAGGGGATTTTCGTCATTGTAGGCGAATGAGCGATTCTTCCTTGTTTCTGTAGCCAAGTCGCGCCTCCCGGCTTCGTTGTGCCATTCACATCTCGGGCTTCGGGTTGAAAGATACCCGTATGGATCTGGGCGCGGCGCGAGACGGCGGGTGGGCGAGGCGGGTGCCCGCCTCCGCCTACTTCGGCGTCAGCGCCGTCTTCCACTACCTGGGCCCGTCGGCGGCCGTGCTGCTGTTCGCTCACCTGGACGCGCTCGGCGTGGCCTGGCTGCGGATCGCCAGCGCCGCGGCGGTCTTCGCGCTGTGGCGGCGGCCCTGGCGGATGCTCAAGCGGCTGGGCCCCGGGCAGCGCGGCGTCATGGCGGCGCTCGGGGTGGTGTTGGCCGCCATGAACTGCGTGTTCTACCTGGCGGTCGCGCGACTGCCGCTGTCCACCGTCGGCTCAGTCGAATTCCTGGGCGTCATCGGGCTGGCGGCGGCCGGGGTGCGCGGCTGGCGCAACGGCGTCGCGCTCGGCCTGGCCGTGCTCGGGGTGTTCACCCTGGCCGACGTGCGGCTGGTCGCGCAGCCGGTGGGTTTCGTCTTCGCGTTCGCCAACTGCGTGCTGTTCGTGGCGTACGTGATCACCGGACACCGCATCGCCAACGACGAGCGCGACGGCATCGACCAGCTCGGGGCGGCGATGCTGCTGGCCGCGATCGTGGTGACGCCCGTGGGGATCGGCGGCGCCGCCCCGGCGTTCGTCCACCCAGGATGGTTGCTGGCCGGTGTGGCCGTGGGGATCTGCTCGTCGGTGATCCCGTACGTCACCGACCAGCTCGCCATGGCGCGGCTGCGGCGCTCCACGTTCGCGCTGATGCTGTCGATCCTGCCCGCCGCCGCCACCGTCATCGGTGTGCTGGTGCTGAAACAGATCCCGACGCCGCCCGACCTGATCGGCGTGGCCCTGGTGATCGCGGGCATCGCCGTCCACCAACCATCCAAAAACGACACGAGGAGAGACGATGGAATACGTTCGCGTGGGCACCTCGGGACTGAAGGTCTCGCGGATCGGCCTGGGAATGATGAGCTACGGCAGCCCCGCCTCGGACGAGTGGATTCTTGACGCCGACGCCGCCGAACCCATCGTCCGCCACGCCGTCGAATCGGGCGTCACGTTCTTCGACACGGCCGACATGTACTCCGACGGCGTCAGCGAGGAGGTGACGGGACGCCTGTTGCGCCAACTGTTCCCGCACCGCGACGACTACGTTCTGGCCACCAAGGTCTACTACCCGATGGGCCCCGGCCCCGGCGACCGCGGCCTGTCGCGCAAGCACATCATGTCCGCGGTGGACGCGTCGCTGCGGCGGCTGGGCACCGACCACATCGACCTGTACCAGATCCACCGCTGGGACTACGAGACGCCGATCGCCGAGACCATGGCGGCGCTGCACGACCTGGTGATGGCCGGGAAGGTGCGCTACATCGGCGCCTCGGCCTGCTACGCCTGGCAGTTCGCCAAGGCGCAGCACACCGCCCGCGACGCCGGCTGGACCGCGTTCGTGTCGATGCAAAACCGCTACAACCTGGTCTACCGCGAGGAGGAGCGCGAGATGATTCCACTGTGCGCCGACTTGGGCGTCGGCGTCCTGCCGTACAGCCCGCTGGCGCGCGGCCTGCTGGCGGGTAACCGCGCTTCCGACGGCCAGGGACGCACGCTGCGCGCCCGCGCCGAATCCGCGACCACCGCCGTCGCCGATCCGTCCGACTTCGACGTGGTGGACGCGGTCAACGCGATCGCCCGCGAACGCCGGGTATCCGGCGCCCGCGTCGCGCTGGCCTGGCTGCTGCATCGCGACGCCGTGACCGCGCCGATCGTGGGCGCCACCAAGATCGGGCACCTCGACGACGCCCTGGCCGCCATCGGACTTTCCCTGAACGACGAGGAGATCGATGCCCTTCAGGCCCCGTATCGGGCGCACCCGGTCCTCGGGCACTCCTTATGCCCGACTTATGGGAGCCGCCGGAAGAATGCCGAACTTCCCATGCCCCCATAACAAAAGGACGAAAAGATGGCCCATCGCCGTCGCGCGCTCCACTTTGTCTATGCGGCCGTCGCCCTAGTGGTGGCCGGTGCGGTAACCACGGGAGCCTATGTGGCTCAAGCGGATACCAACGGCTCATCAAAAAGACTGGTCGTATACGACAACAACATGGAGAACCTGGCGCCCTGCAACGGAAATGACTACACCAAGCTGCTGTCCTACATGAAGAAGCAGGACAAGAGCCCCGACATACTCACCATCCAGCAGGTCTCGAATGCCAAGCAGCTCAAGAACCTCACGGCGAGGCTGAGCCACGACCTGCCGGGGACGTTCGCCGGCACCATCGCGGTCGCGAACCCCGGTTCCATGGGCTATAAGGACGGCTGCAAGACCAGGAAGAACCAGCAGACCAACGCGATCATCTACCGCACCGGACGCCTGGCGGCGAAGCGGACCGTCCGCTGGCGCTCCGACGCCCCCGCCAACCCGACGCACGGCACCGGGCCGTGCCGCAACCTCGACCCCACCTCGTCCAGCCAGGACCGGGTGGAGAACGTCGCGGTGAAGTTCTACGACAAGGTCAGCCACAAGCACGTCAGCGTGGCGTCGATCCACTGGCCGACCGCGAAGTGGAACGGCCCCAAGTGCGCCCACGAGAACATCCGCGAAACCAAGGAGGCGCTGAACGGCCTCGGAGGTTCGCTGGAGATCTTCGGCGGCGACACCAACGCCACCACGCCCCAGAAGGACTGGTGGACCAGGGCGCGCGGCTACGGATTCCGCGACCCGATCGCCGAGAAGTGCGGCCATCGGGTGTGTTCCGAGCGCTACGACACCATCGGCAAGCGGCGCATCGACCACATCATGGCCAAAAGCGCCGGCGGCTTCGGCCACGTCGAGAACATCACCTACGGCATGGCCGGTGGGAAGTACTCCAACCACCGATCCGTGACGGCGTACGTGACGTACTGATTCACCGGGTGCCCGGCGCGCGCCGCCGGGCACCCGCCGGGGCTCACGCCGCGCGGTGGCTCATGGTCGCGGCGGCGTGGTGGCGGCGCAGGGCGGCGCGCTGGCTGGTGGTCGACTCCTCGCGAAACAGCAGCCGGTGGGTGAACTCGGCGACCAGGCTGTGCAGGCGGTAGCGGTGCTCGCTCCTGCGCAGCAACAGATTCCGCTCGTGCAGCCGCTGCAGATAGTCGGACGTGCGCTGGGCGTCCAGGTCGGTGAGGATCGCGATGTCGTAGGGCGTGAAGTCGTAGCCCGGGAACAGCCCCAGCAGGCGGAACACCCGGCGGGTCTCGGGGTCCAGTCGCTCGCAGGAACCGGCCAGCACCCGGTTGACGCCCTCCTCCAGGCGGAAGGTCATCAGGCGGTTGGCGTGGTCGGACAGCGTCCAGGCCATCCCCTCCGGGTCGGCCAGCTGACCGCCCAGCGCCACCAGGTCGAGCGGGCGCCGCCCGCAGATCTCGTCGATGAACCAGGCCGCCAGCTCAGGCTCGCGGCGGATCCGCCCGGTGCGGTCGCAGGTGTCCAGCAGCTCGGCGCACGACGGATAGTCCAGCGGCCCCACCTCGATCACTGTGGCGAACTCGTCGAGCGCGAAGCCGTGCTGGGCCGTGGCGATGACGACGCTGCCGGGCATGTGGGGCAACAGGTCCCGCATCGCCAGGCTGTTGGCGACGTTGTCGAACATCAGCAGGATGGGTTGGCGCCCCAGATGCTGGCGCAACTTCGCCATCTTCTTGTCGAGCGTCGCCAGGGACAGCACGGCGGGCTCGCGCACCCCCACCTGGCGCAGCAGCGACGCCAGCACGTCGTCGGGGCCGCTGGGGTCCACATTGCTGTCGAAGCCGTGCAGGTCCACGAAGCACTGCTTCTGCAGGTTGTAGCCCTTGCTCTTCAGCCGGTGCGCCAGCTGGATCATCAGCTCGGTCTTGCCGATCCCGGCCGGTCCGGTGAACACCACCACCGGCGACTTGCGGCTGGCGATCGCCTCCTGCACCGCGTCCATCGCCTGGGCGAGCAGGTCCTGCCGCCCCGAGAACTCCTCGCGTCCTTCGGGAATCGCGGGGGTGACGTCGGTGGGCGTGGTGGTGGCGCTGCGCCCGTCGGCGATCCAGCAGACCCGCTCCAGCAGCAGCAGCTGGGATTGATCCAGACCCATCGATCGGGCGATGTCCAGCACCAGGTCCCGATCGAGTCGCCTCAGGCCGGGCTGAAAGCAGTCGTAGATCGCCTGTTCGGCGACGGGCTCCTCGGCGCGGGAGTCGCGAACCGCGTTGACCCGCATGGTGAGCTCATGAAACGACACACCACCGCACCAGGCGCGCAACTGATTCAGGTACGCGCCCACTTCGTCGGGGGTGTGGCATTGCGGCACTGCCGGTGGTTGATGCATCGGCGTTCCTGTCGGGCTGAAGCGACGCGGGGGGCTCAAAGATACCAACGCCGGGGGCGACCGAACGGTGGCAGTATGTGTAGCGGGCCGGACACGGTGCCTGGCACGAACCCAGTGCGCCCACGGAGGTGACCTGCGATGGATCAAAGGCTCGCGGAGGATCTCGCCAGGTTCGACGAGCTGCTGGACGCCGCCCGGCGGCGGGCCGCGCGGGCCCTGAGCGGCCTGGATTCCCGATCGCCCGCCGCCACCGGTCGGCCCCCGGCGGCCGAGCCCCTGCCGGAATACGGGGTGGGCGCCGAGGGCGCGCTGGAGCGGTTCGGCAGCGACTGGGAGCCGGGGTTGTCGGGGAGCGCGGGGCCGCGTTACCTGGGGTTCGTCACCGGCGGCGCGACGCCGGCGGCGGTGATGGGGGACTGGCTGACCGGGGTGCTCGACCAGAACGCGGCCGGTGACGGGCGGTCGGTGGCCGACGCGCTGGAGCTTCAGACGGTGACCTGGCTGGGCGAGCTGTTCGGGCTGGGGTGCGCGCACTCGGGAAGCTTCGTGACCGGGGCGACGATGTCGAACGCGGTGGGCCTGGCGATCGGGCGCGAGTGGGTGGGGGAGCGGCAGCGGATCTCGGTGGCCGAGCACGGCGTCGCGGCGGTGGGTCCGATCACCGTGTTGTCGGGCACGCCGCATTCCAGCATCTACAAGGCACTGTCGCTTTTGGGCATCGGGCGCGCGTCGCTGCGCACCCTGCCGACGCTGCCCGGGCGCGAGGCCGTCGACCCGGCGGCCCTGGACGCCGCGTTGTCCGATCTGGATGGTCGACCGGCGATCGTGGTCAGCAACGCCGGAACCGTCAACACCGTCGACTTCGACGACCTGAACGCGGTCATCGAGCTGCGCAACCGTCACGACTTCTGGTGGCATGTGGACGCCGCCTTCGGCGGCTTCGCCGCCGCGTGCCCCGACCACGCCCGCCTCACCGCGGGCATCGACCGGGCCGACTCGGTATGCGTCGACCTGCATAAATGGCTCAATGTCCCGTACGACTCGGCGGTGCAGTTCACTCGCCGCAAGGACCTCCAGATCCGGGTGTTCCAGAGCCTCGCCCCCTACCTCGGCGCCCCCGGCGACGACCCCGCCTACCTGCACCTCACGCCGGAGAGCTCCCGCCGGCTGCGCGCCCTGACCGCCTGGTTCACCCTCGCCGCGTACGGCCGCGCCGGTCACCGCGAGATCGTGCGGCGCAACATCGCCGCCGCGCGCCGGCTCGGGGCGCGGCTGTCGGACGACCCTCGCTTGTGGATGCTGGCGCCGGTGCGGCTCAACGTCGTGTGCGCGACCCTGGCCGACCGGCCCACCGCCGAGCGGGTGGCCACCCTCGTCAAGCACATCGCCGAGTCGGGCGAGGCCTTCGTCACCCCGACCGTCTACCGCCAGGTGCCCGCGCTGCGGGTGGCCTTCAGCAACTGGCGCACCACCATGGACGATGTGGACCGGGTGGGGACCGCCCTGCTGGCCGCCGTCGACAAGGTGGACGTGGAGTCGGCCTGAGCGGGCGACCTTGCCCGTGGCCGGTACCTTCGGTGCATGGCCGGATCGACAAGGGACGCTCTGCTGGAGCAGGGTGCGCTGCTGTTCGCCCGCAACGGGGTGGACCGGGTCACCGCGCGCCAGCTGCACGACGCGATCGGCGCCCGCAACGAATCGGCCCTGCACTACCACTTCGGCGGCAAGGCCGGGCTGGTCAGGGAGATCGTGGTGGCCCACCTGTCCGCCGTCGAGGAGCGCCGCGCCCCGCTGGTCGCAGCGATCGAGGCCGCCGCCCGCGCCGCCGACCTGGACGCCCTGGTGCACGCGCTGGCCGCCCCGATGGCCGCCGACCTCGACACCCCGCTGGGGCGCGCCCACCTGCGCATGGTGGCGCAGATCAGCCATCCGTCGCTGGCGTATCAGAGCCCCTTTCGCCTGGTGGACGCCCCGGCGGGGCGGGCGGTGGCGCGCTGGCTCGGCGAGGCGCTGAGCCGGCTGCCCGAGGCGATCCGCACCGAGCGGTTCGCCGCGCTGCGGGTGCAGCTGGTGGGGCTGTGCGGGTCGCGGGCGCGGCTGTTGGACTCCGGGCGCGGCGGGGTCGCGGGCGGCAACGGCCTGTTCCTGGCCAATCTGATCGACATGCTGGTGGCCGGTCTGCGCGCCGAGCCGTCGCCGCGGACGCTGGAGGAGCTCGCGCCGACGCCGAATTAATGGAGTACATTAAGTCGATGCTTCGATCCCTCATGGCCGTCGCCGCGGCCGCGCTCGCGCTGATCTCCTGCGCCGCATGCGATCCCCAGAAGTCTTCCTCGGGCTCCTGCTCCTCCCAGGGGGATCAGGTATTTCCATGTGACGATTGGGATCACGTGGACGCCTCCGCCGCCGGGTTCGACGAGTCCGCGCTGCGCACCATCGCCGCCGACGCCCGCGCGGACAAGTCGACGTGCCTGGCGGTGATCAAGGACGGCAAGATCGCCGCCGAGTGGAACTGGCGGGGCACCGACGCCGACTCCGCCACCAACGCGTACTCGGCGACCAAGTCCTACACCAGCACCCTGGTGGGCATCGCCCAGGCCGAGGGCAAGCTCGACGTCGACGACAAGGCGTCGAAGTACATCCCGCGGTGGAGGAACACCGACTCCGCCGACGTCACCATCGCCGACCTGCTCAGCATGGACTCGGGACGCCACTGGTCCCCGTCCGAGGACTACCGGGGCCTGACGCTGGCCAAGGACCAGACCGCCTACGCCGTGGGCCTGGGCCAGGACGCCGCGCCGGGAACCGCCTGGGTGTACAACAACTCGGCCGTGCAGGACCTGGAGGCCGTGCTGGCCAAGGCCACCGGCGAATCACCCGCCGACTACGCCAGGAAACGCCTGCTGGACCCCATCGGCATGGGCGACTCCGCCATGGGCGCCGACCGCGCGGGCAACACCACGATGTACGCCGACCTGGAGTCCAGCTGCGAGGACATGGCCCGCTTCGGCTACCTCTTCCTGCACCACGGCCGGTGGAACGGGCATCAGATCGTCCCGTCGGCCTGGGTCAAGGCCGCCACCGGCAAGCCGTCCCAGGACCTCAACGCGGCCTACGGCTACCTGTGGTGGCTGAACCGCGAGGGAACCGTGCTCGACCCGCGCCAGCCCACCACCGGCCACGCCGGATCCGACAAACAGCGCACCCGGCTGGTCCCGGGCGCCCCGTCCGACATGTACTGGGCGCTGGGCCTGGGCGGCCAGGTCATCCAGGTCGACCCGGGCTCCGACACCGTGGTGGTCCGCATGGGCACCGCCCGCTCCGACTATGGTCCTGGGCGAACCGCGAAGGTCGTCACCGACGCGTTGAAGCCGTAGCCGTCGCCCGGGAGGCACCGTGTCCGAAGCCCTCGACCTCGCCGATGCCGAGCTCGTCGCCTATATCGAACAGTCCCGCGCCGAGCCCGGGCCGTCGCCCCGCGAGCTCGGCGCCGCCGGGCTGCGCCGGGCGCGCGCCC
>NZ_DASQPW010000076.1:0-8230 GCF_035643755.1 Stackebrandtia sp.
GGCGCCGAGGAAGCGCAGCGTGGCCGCGGCGACGGTGGCGGCGGCCTCGGGCAGCGGGTCGAGCAGGGCGAGGCCGTGGCCGTCCGCGCTGCCCCAGCGGGCGAGTTGCAGGACGAAGGCGGTGAGGTCGGCGGTGGCGATGTCGGGGAGGGCGCGGGCGGGGAGGCGCTCGTGGTCGGCCGCCGACCAGCAGCGGTAGACGGTTCCCGGGGCCTCGCGGGCGGCGCGTCCCGCGCGTTGTTCGGCGGAGTCGCGGGGTTCGGCGACGGTGACCAGCGAGTCGAGGCCGCGCGACAGGTCGGTGCGGGGTTGGCGGGACAGGCCCGCGTCGACGACGACGCGCACGCCGGGCACGGTGAGGCTGGACTCGGCGACGGCACTGGCCAACACGACGCGTCGGCGGGGTCCCAGGCGCAGTGCGGCGTCCTGGGTGTCGCCGCTTTGGCTGCCGTGCAATGTGAGCAGGTCGATCGAGTCGAGATCGGATAGTCGACGGTGGACCTGACGGATCTCGCCCGCGCCCGGCAGGAAGACGAGGACGTCGCCGTCGCGTTCCCGCAGGGCCAGGCGGACGGTGGCGGCGACGTGGTCCAGGAGCTTCGGGTCGACCCACAGCCCGTGGGGCGGGGTGACGGGCCGCGGCGGCGGGGTCCAGCGGACGTCGACGGGGTGAGGTCGGGCCTCGGCGGACACGATCGGGGCGGCGCCGAGCGCGGCCGACAGTCGTTCGGCGTCGGCGGTCGCGGAGGCGGCCAACAGCGCGAGGTCCTCGCGCAGGTTGGCGCGGACGTCGGCGGTGAAGGCCAGCGCCAGGTCGGTGTCGAGGTGGCGTTCGTGGCATTCGTCGAGCATCACGGCGTCCACACCAGACAGTTCGGGGTCGCGCTGCAGGCGCTGCACCAGCACCCCCGTCGTGACCACCTCGACGCGCGTTCGCCGCGACACCTTGCGCTCCCCGCGCACCGTGTACCCGATCTCCTCCCCCACACGGGTTCCCGACAGCTGGGCCATGCGGCGGGCGGCGGCGCGCACGGCCACGCGTCGCGGCTCGGCCACGATGACGCGACCGCGCGCGCGGTCGGCCAGCGCCAGCGGGACCAATGTGGTCTTCCCCGACCCAGGCGGGGCCACCAGGACGGCCGACCCGTTGCGGGACAAGGTTTCCCGTAGGTCGTCGAGCACACGCGCCACGGGAAGATCGCTGTCGGGACAAAGCACCACGTCAGTGTGCCGCATGGCCGTCACCGCAGCGCTGGTATGGACTATCTATTGACGGATGCGCCACCCTGTTGCTGCCCAACATTCCCAACAGGAGAGGTACCTCCCACCATGAAGATCACCAGGTTCCGAGCGGCGATCGTCGCGTCGGTACTGGGAGTCGGTGTGGCGGCGACGATCGCGATCACGGCACCGTCCATGGCCTCAGCGGACGACGTCGGATCCATGTCGAAACTGACCCAGGCACAGGCCGAAAAGCAGTTCCGCGACGCCGGGATCACCTGGTCCTCCAGCGGCGGCTGCACCGACCGCAACAACGCGCACTGCACCTCGTTCGAACAGATCAACTCGGACACCGTGAAGGGTGCCATCACGTTGAAGGGCGCGTCCAAGTGCGCCATCAACATCACCGGTGGCACCGAGACAGGGCACGCGTCGGGCACCTACAGCCACTGGAACGGCTACAAGCTCGACCTGCAGCGCACGTCCTGCCTGACGAATTACGTCACGGGTCACTACACGTCCATCGGCGGCAGCAAGTGGAAGTCCCCCGCCGGCAACATCTACTACGACGAGAACAACCACTGGGACGTCACGTACTACAACTGTGGCGGCTGCAAGTTCGAGCGCGGCAATTGGGTCCGCGAATAGCTCGCGACTTCGAACGGGCCGGGGACGCCGCTATGCCGCGTTTTCCCCGGCCCATTCGTTATCGAGGATGCCGAACACGTCGGAGTCGCGCCACCCGTCCCGCAGCCTGAGGGTGTGCCGCAGCCTGCCCTCGTACGTCATGCCCAGCGCCCGCAGGATCTTCACCGAGCCCGCGTTGCGCGGGTCGCAGGTGCCGTATATCCGATGCAGCCCAAGGTCTTCGAACCCGACGCGCAGCAGCAGCCGCCCGATCGCGGTGCCGAGGCCGCGCCGCCAGTGTCGCGGGTGGACGAGGTACTGGATCTCCCCCTGGCCGTGGCGGCGGCTGTGCACCCGCAGCTCGCCGCTGCCGACGACGTCGCCGCCCGACTCGGCGATGTACACCCTGCGCGCCAAGGGATCGGCGTCCCAGGCGGCCGCCGCCCGCGCGGTGAACTCCCGCGAGTCGTCCCACGTATTTGGTCCCCAGGCCTGATAGCGGCACACCCGCGGATCGCTGCCCCACTCGTGCAACACGCGCCAGTCCGCCGACACGATCGGCCGCAAGGCGACAGTGGACTCAACCATCGGTCAATGGTGCCACCGATGCCGCGTCACACCGACCTGGTCTGGGCGACCCACGAGTCGTGCAGGCCCGCGTAGATCGAGCCCCGTTCCGTCACCAGGTCCCGATGCCGTCCACGCTGGACGATGCGCCCCGCGTCGAACACCAGGACCTCGTCGGAGGCCTCGGCGGTGGACAGGCGGTGCGCGATGATCACCGTGGTGCGGCCGCGGGTCACCGCGTCCAGCGCGCTGGCCAGACGCACCTCGGTGGCGGGGTCGACGGCGCTGGTGGCCTCGTCGAGCACCAGCAGGTCGGGGTCGGCGACGTAGGCGCGGGCCAGCGCCACGAGCTGCCGCTCGCCCACGCTGAGCGACTCGCCGCGCTCGCCGACCTGGGTGTCGAGTCCACGGGGCAGGCCGTCGACCCAGTCCGACAGGCCGAGTTCGGAGAACGCCACATACAGTTCGGCGTCGGTGACGTCGGGCTTGGCGAAGCGGACGTTTTCGGCCACGGTGGAGTCGAACAGGAAGCCCTCCTGCGGCACCATGACGACGCGGCGCCGCAGCGACTCGAACGTCACCTCCGTCAGCGGCACCCCCGACAGCTTCACGGTCCCCGACTTCGGGTCCATCAGGCGGGTCAGCAGCTTCGCGAAGGTGGTCTTGCCGCTGCCCGTCTCGCCGACCACCGCGATCTTGGCGCGCGGCGGGATCGACACGTTGATGTCGGACAGCACCAGCGGCCCGCCCGGGTAGGCGAACGCGACGTCGGCGAAGTCGACGGCGACCGCGCCGCGCGGCAGGTTCGCGCCGTCGTCGCCGGGGTCGGCGACGTCGGGCTCGGTCTCGAGGATGTCCAGCACCCGCCCCCAGCCCGACACCGCGTTCTGGCCGTCGTTGAGGATCTGGGTGGCGATCTGGATCGGCTGCACGAACAGCGTCACCAGGAACAGAAACGCCGTCAGCTCGCCGACGGTGATGTTCCCGCCCGCGCCCAGGAAGACCCCGGCGATCACCACCGCGGCCAGGGCGAACCCGTTGACGGCCTCGCCGACGGCGAAGCTCCACACGCTGCGCTTCAGGGCGTTGTACTGGGCGCCGCGGAAGTCGTCGATCGAGGAGTCGATGCGCTCCGAGGTGCGGTCGGCGACCCCGAAGGAGCGGATCACCGACGCGCCGACCACGGTCTCGCCGATGGCGCCGAGCATGACCGCGACCTTCTCGCGCACCTTCTTGTACGCCGAGGCCAGCGAGTTCTGCAGGTGCCGCATCATCAGCGCCAGGGGGACGAACGACAGCCACACCACGATCGCCAGCGGCCACGAGTACACCGCCATGATCGCCGTGGCCATCAGCGCCTGGCCGATCGACACCACCAGGATGATCCCTCCCGTTTGGAGGAACTGGCTGATCTGGTCCACATCGGTGGTCACCCGCGCGGTGAGCGCCCCGCGCCGCTCCCCCTGCTGGTGCAGCATCGACAGGTCGTGGATGTGGCGGAAGGTCCGGGCGCGCAGCGAGGCCAGGGCGGTCTCGGAGGTGGTGAACAGCCGCACGTTCATCAGGTAGCCCGCGATCACGGAGATCAGCAGCACCGCCACGCCGATGACCGACACGGTGATGACGACGTCGAAGTCGGGGCCGCCCTTGACGATCAGGCCCCGGTCGATCCCCTGCTGGACGGCCACGGGCACCACGCCCTTGCCGATGGTGGTGACCACGGCCAGCGCCAGCGTCCCGACCAGCCCGCGCCGCAGCTCGGGCGACAGGGCCAGTCCCCGTTTCAGGACGGCGAAGGGCCTGACCCTGTCCTTCGATTTTTCGTCCACAGTGGTCATGCCGACACCTCCGCGTCCTCGTTGAAGTCGCCCTCGGCCTCGCGCTCGGCCTCGGCCCGCTCGTAGGCGGTGACCAGGTTGGCGTAGCCGGGGACCCCGGCCAGCAGGCGCTCGTGGGTGCCGCGCGCCACCACGCGTCCGCGCTCCAGGTAGACCACCTCGTCGGCCAGCGCGATGGTGGCGCGGCGGTAGGCCACCACGAGCACCGAGGCCGGGCGGTCGCCGCCGCGCAGGCCCGCCAGGATCGCCGCCTCCACCTTCGGGTCGACGGCGCTGGTGGCGTCGTCCATGATGAGCAGCCGGGGACGGCCCGCCAAGGCCCGCGCCAGGGTGAGCCGCTGGCGTTGCCCGCCCGACAGGGAGGTGCCGCGCTCCCCCACCTGGGTGTCGACCGAGTTGTCGAGCTTGGCCACGAACCCGTCGGCCTGCGCCACCCGCAGCGCCTCCCACACGGCGGTGTCGGCGTCGGCGATGTCGCGGTCGAGGATGATGTTGTCGCGAATGCTGTCGTCGAACACGAACGGCACCTGCGGCACCAGCGCGGTCGTGGCGGCCAGGCTGGCGTGGGTGAGTTCGCGGACGTCGGTGCCGTCGATGCGCACCGTTCCGCCGTCGGGGTCGACCAGCCGGGTGGCCAGCGAGGCGATGGTGGATTTGCCGGAACCGGTGGGGCCCACCAGGGCCACGGTCTTGCCGGGCTCCACGGTCAGCGTCACGTCGGTGAGCACCGGGGTGCCGTCGGCATAGGAGAAAGACACGTCCGAGAACTCCAGGCCGGCCGCCGCGTCGCTCGGCGCGACCTCGGCGGTTCCGTACTCCATGTCCCCGGTGGACTCCATGACGCCGTACACCCGCTCCCAGCCGACCACGGCGCGCGGCAGGTCGCCCAGCACCCACGTGATCGCCCGGATCGGGAACGCCAGCACCGAGAACAGGAACGTCACCGACACGATCTCGGCCACCCCGATGTCCCCGGTGGACAGTCGCCAGGCCCCCACCACCAGCACGCCGAGCGTGCCGATGTCGGGCAGCGCCGACATCACCGGGTCGAACAGCCCGCGCAGCCGACCCACCCGGATCAGCGAGTCGCGCAGGTCGTCGGAGGAACCGGCGAAGCGGATCGTCTCCTCGGCCTCCCGACCCATGGTCTTGACGACCAGCGCGCCGTCGAAGCTCTCGTGCCCGACCGCCGACACCTCGGCGCGCAGCCGCTGCGCCCGGGTCATCCGCGGCGACATCTTGCGGGCGTACAGCACGTTGACGATGAACAGCAGGGGGAAGATCGCGGTGCCCACCAGGGCCAGCGCCCAGTCGGTGACGTACAGCGCGACCATGGCGATGGCCAGCATCACGAGGGTGCCCACGGCGAACGGCAGCGGCGCGATCGGGATGAACGCGGCCTCGACGTCGGCGTTGGCGTTGGACAGCAGCATTCCGGTCTGGTGGCGGTGATGCCACGACACGGGCAGGTCGAGGTAGCGCCGGGTGACCCGGCGGCGATGGCTGGCCTGCAACCCGAACTGCATGGCGCCGGCGCCCAGGCGCCGCGCGATCATGCCGCCGATCTTCATCAGCGTCACCGCGGCCAGCACCACCACGCCGACGCCCAGCGCCAGCAGCGCGGGCTTGTGCTCGCGCACCGACGGCGCGACCACCTGGTCGATGATGGCGCCGGAGACGTACGCGCCGGCCAGGGTGATTCCCGAGTAGACGATCGCCCCCATGACGCCGACGGCGAAGGGGGCGGGCTCCATGCGCGTGGCCTTGGCCAGGACGCGAATGCCGCGCCACACGATGCCTTTGCTGCTGACCGCCTCGTCCACACACACCTCCGGGGATTTTCGCGAGCCGGGCACGCGCTCGCGGCAGCTATCCTGACGCGCGAGTGTCGGCACCGCAACCTCGTTTGGTCCTTACGTCCCGCGTGACGTGTGGACCCGGCCCGACGCCGCGATCGAAGTCACACAAAAGCCGATGAGGTTGGGCGGGCACTCCACCGTCCCCAACCTAAGCGTCGCCTCCGACATTCCCGCCGCGGACTGTCATCATGACGACATGACTTCGCCAGCCGATCTGGAACGGCAAGAACTCGCGCAACTCCTCCTCGACAGCGGGCCCGAAGCGCCGACCCTGTGCGACGGCTGGAACACCCGCGGCCTGGCGGCCCACCTCGCCGTGCGCGACCACCGCCTGGATTCCATGCCGGGCCTGATGATCCCGGCATTCGCGTCCTGGACGGAAAAGGTGCGGCTGGGCTACGCCGGCCGCGACTACGACGCCCTGATCGACCTGGTCCGCAACCCGCCGTGGTGGAACGTCGTCGCCCGCGCCCCCTTCAACGTCGTGGAGTGGTTCGTCCACCACGAGGACGTCCGCCGCGCCCAGCTCGGCTGGACGCCCCGCCAACTTCCCCGCCCGACCGCCGAGGCCCTGTGGGGCATGGCCTCCATGACGCGCCTGTTGTTGCGCCCCACCGGTCTCACCGTGAAGCTCGTCAGCCCGGATCACGGCCACCGCGTGATCGGCAAGGGCGCCCCGCAGGCGACCCTCACGGGCGAGCCCGGCGAGATCGTGCTGTTTTGCTTCGGCCGCGGACAGCGCGCCAAGGTCACCATCGACGGCGAGGCCGCCCAGACCCTCCGTGAGGCGCGCCTGGGAATTTGACCAGGCAAAACGGACAATACTTCGCCCCGTTATCGTGTCGTTATCGCTTCGTCGGCATTCCGTTTCACAGCCGGGTCGGCGGATTCTTGGTGAGCTGGCACACTAACATTCCCAGGGCACCAACTTAGACTTTCGATTTGCCCCAACGTCCGGCTTTCTATGCCGGCCACTTCGACTCAGGGACACGAATGGACACAGAGACCAAGGCACCGCTCGTCCAACTCACCGATGTGAACAAACACTTCGGGTCGCTTCACGTGCTCAAGGACATCAGCCTGACCGTGAACCCCGGCGAAGTGGTCGTGCTCATCGGACCGTCCGGGTCGGGAAAATCGACCCTGTGCCGCACCATCAACCGTCTGGAGACCATTGACGACGGCGGCTCCGTCGAGGTCAACGGCAAGCCGCTTCCCGCGGAGGGACGCGAGCTGGCGAAGCTGCGCTCCGACGTGGGAATGGTGTTCCAGCACTTCAACCTGTTCGCCCACCTGACGGTCCGCGAGAACATCACGCTGGGACCGACCAAGGTGCGCGGCATCCCCAAGGCGAAGGCCAACGAACGGGCCAACCAGCTGTTGGAACGGGTCGGCCTGTCCGACAAGGGCGACAACTACCCCGCGCAATTGTCCGGCGGCCAGCAGCAGCGCGTGGCCATCGCGCGCGGCCTGGCGATGGACCCGGTGCTCATGATGTTCGACGAGCCCACCTCCGCCCTGGACCCCGAGATGATCAACGAGGTCCTGGACGTCATGCAGGACCTGGCTCGCGAGGGCATGACCATGGTCGTGGTGACCCACGAGATGGGCTTCGCCCGCCGCGCCGCCAACCGCGTGGTGTTCATGGCCGACGGCGCCATCGTCGAGGAGGCCGCCCCGGCGGACTTCTTCGACAACCCTCAGACCGAACGCGCCCAAGACTTTCTGTCCAAAGTGTTGTCTCACTGAGGTACTGTCCGTCCGGGCAATTGCCTTTACTCATTCGAAAGGAAACAGGCACAAATGCGAACGTTCCGCAAAGCCGCCATTGCCGGTGTTGCAGTGCTCGCCCTGGCCCTGTCCGCCTGTGCCGGTCAGGCCAGTAAGGACAAAGAGAAGCAGGACGAGGCCAAGAAGAAGGTCGGGGAGTACTCCATGACCCAGGCCTCGGCGTCCGACATCAACTCCAGCCCGCTGATCAAGAAGATCAAGAAGCGCGGCAAGATCATCGTCGGTGTCAAGGTCGACCAGCCGCTGATCGGCAACAAGCAGGGTGACACGTACTCCGGGTTCGACATCGAGCAGGCGCGCCTGCTGTCGACCCGCATCTTCGGCGAC
>NZ_DASQPW010000077.1:0-32966 GCF_035643755.1 Stackebrandtia sp.
CAGCCAACAATGCCATTGCAAGATCCTGACTATATATAAATAGTCAGAATTGAACAAAAACTATAGAACCTCAAACAATCGAGGCCCACACACTGACCATCACAAAACACCCTATCGAGTTCTCAAAAAACACACCCACACCAGCGAGAATCATTCATCTCGAGTGATTTCTTCTGGTGAAGCGCGACTCCGTTAATCTATCAGACCCGATTTTCGCTTCGTTTTGGGCCTCCCGGCCTCGGCCGGTGGGCGCACACGTCGCCTGATCTGATTTAGTTCGGGAGTTTGCCTGTGAGCCGTACTCCGGCCCGCTCTCGCGGTCTCGGTTTCTGTCCGGTTCCTCAGAGGCGTCGTATACATTACCTCGCCGTTTCCGGCATGTCAAACGGGGGTGCCCCTTTGGTGAATCGCCTGGTCAGCGGCGCACGACTCCCGCGATGGTCTTCTTGCCGCGGCGCAGCACCGCGTAGGTTCCGTGCAGCAGGTGCTCGGCGCTCAACGGTTGGTCGGCGTCCTCGACGCGGACGTTGTTGAGGTACGCGCCGCCCTCCTTCACCGTGCGGCGGGCCTCGGAGAGGCTCGACACCAGACCCGTCTCCTTGAAGGCCCAGGCGAGTGTCGGGGGTTCTCCGTCGATGTCGACCGTGCCCGCCTCCGCCAGGGCGGCTCCCAGGGTCGCCTGGCTGAGCTCGGCGAGGTCGCCGCGGCCGAAGAGCGCCTGGCTGGCGGCTATCACTTGGGCGCATTCGGTTTCGCCGTGGAGCAGGGTGGTGAGTTCGGCGGCCAGGGCGCGTTGCGCCTGGCGGGCGGCGGGCTTGTCCTGCGTGGCCTTTTCGAGTTGGAGGATCTCGTCGTGGGTCTTGAAGCTGAAGCGGCGCAGGAACATCCCGATGTCGCGGTCGTCGGCGTTGAACCAGAACTGGTAGAACGCGTACGGGGAGGTCATGGTGGCGTCGAGCCAGGTGGCGTTGCCCTCGGTCTTGCCGATCTTCTTGCCGTCGGCGGTGGTGACCAGGGGGGTGACGAAGGCGTGGACGGGGCCGGCGCCGCGGCGGCGCACGTAGTCGACGCCGGAGGTGATGTTGCCCCACTGGTCGGATCCACCGAATTGGAGGGTGCAGCCGTGCCTGCGGTGGAGTTCGTAGAAGTCGTTGGATTGCAGCAGTTGGTAGCTGAATTCGGTGAAGGAGATGCCGCTTTCGAGGCGGGCCCTGACGACCTCGCGGGCCAGCATCTTGTTGACGGGGAAGTGCTTGCCGACCTCGCGCAGGAAGTCGATGGCGCTCATCTCGCCGGTCCAGTCGAGGTTGTTGACCAGGGTCGCGGCGTTGTCGCCCTCGTAGGTGACGAAGGGACGCAGCTGCTGGCGGATCTGGTCGACCCAGCCCGCCACCACCTCGGGGGCGTTGAGGACCCGTTCGTCGGATTCCCGCGGGTCGCCGATCATCCCGGTGGCGCCGCCCACCAGCAGCAGGGGGCGCAGGCCCGCGAGTTGGAGGCGCCGGGCGGTCAGCGCCTGGGTGAGGTGGCCGACGTGGAGGCTGGCGGCGGTGGGGTCGAAGCCCACATAGAACGTGATCCGTCCAGAGTCCAGGTGCGCCGCGAGCGCGTCGAGGTCGGTGGAGTCTTGGATGAGGCCACGCCATTGCAGGTCGTCGAGAATGTTCACGCCTTAGATTCTGACGCATGGCCCCGGCGGGTCCGCGACCGGTTTTTCGGGGCGTGTTTGCGGTAGGGGCTGACGGTGGGGTCGGCGTCGAGCCAGAAGCGCCAGGGGGTGTCGGCGGCGGTGCTGACGCCGGTGCGGGGTCCGGTTCTCACGGCGGCGGCGGGCGGCTCGCCGGGTCGCAGGCTGATGGGGCCGCCCGAGAACAGCGCGACGCCGTCGCAGGAGCGGTCGACGGCCAGCGCGACGGTGAGTCGGGCGGGGCCCCGGGCGAGGTCGCGGTCGGACGCGCCGGGGCGGCGTTCGCGGGCCAGGTCGATGCCGTCGACGACCTCCCCGGCGCGCAGCAGCACTCCCCCGCCGATGCCCTCGGGTCGGCACACCACGTTGAGGCAGTAGTGCATTCCGTAGGTGAAGTACACGTAGGCGTGTCCGGACGGCCCGAACTGGCTGGCGTTGCGGCGGGTGGGGCCGCGGTGGGCGTGGGAGGCGGGGTCGCCGCCCTCGCCCGCGTACGCCTCGACCTCGGTGAGGCGGATGGTGACGCCGTTGGCGGTGACCAGGCAGCCCAGCAGGTGGGGCGCGACCTGGTCGGCGCGTTGGTGGAGCAGGTCGCGCAGTTGGGTGGGGGTCACGGTGGGTTCCCGGGTTCGTCGAGGTGGGCGTCGATGAGTTCGCGCAGCCGGGTGGCGGCGGCGGTCTTGGCGGCCTGTTTGCCGGTTCCGGTGCCGGTGGCTTCGAGCGGTTGGCCCGCGGGGCCGGTGACGCGGGCGCGGCAGGTGAATTCGGGTTGGTGCGCGGGGCCGGTCTGGTCGAAGGTCCAGGTGAGGTCGCTGATGGTGCCGCTTTGGGTGTATTCGTTGAGGGCCATGAGCGGGTTGAGGCCGTCGGGGAGGCGTCGGGGGCCGGAGTCGTTGGCGGGCAGGGGGTCGGGCACCGGGATGGACTCGGACAGGTCGTCGAGGTGGGCGATGCGGGCGACCAGGGCGAGGGCGGCCTGCGCCTTGGCGTCCTTTTTGGAGGCTTGTACGCGGGCGGGCGAGGTCCATGGGGTGTCGCCGAGTTCCAGGCGCAGGGTGGCCTCGAAGCAGGGCTTTTGGATGGTGCCGACGGACCTCTGGTCCCAGCGCAGGTGGGCGTCGCTCATGGGCCCGCCGACCACGGACTGGGCGTACATGTTGACGACGGTCAGCGCCCGGCTGGGTTCGGCGGCGATGCGGCGGTGGATGTCTTCGCGCAGCGCGCGCCAGTCGGCGCCGCCGCCGTGGATGAGGATCTCGCAGGCGTCGCGCAGCGGCAGCGTGTCGGCGTCGAGGCGGCGCTTCACCTCGGCGGGCAGCGCCGCGGGCGGCCGGTCGTGGCGCAGGGCGAGCTTGATGACCTTGGCGAAGTCGCCGGGGTCCAGTTCGGTGAGGTCGGGCTCGTGGAGCCGTTGCCGGGTGGCGGCCTGGGCGGCGCGCTTGTGGTGCGCGGCGCGGGCCTCGCGGGCGGCGGCGATGCGGGCGTTGATGTCGGTGCCGATGTCGGCGAGCTCGTCGTAGCCGTAGGGGCTGGGTTGGCCCGCGGTGGCGGCCAGCAGGATGCGCTGGTTGATGAGGTCGGCGTAGCGGCGCAGCGGGCTGGTGGTGTGCGCGTAGGCGGGCAGGTTGAGCCCGAAGTGGCCGTACACGGCGGGGTCGTAGGTGGCGGGTCGCTGCACCACGCCCATGCGCTTGCGCAGCGTCTCATAGGCGTCGGCGTCGCCGCGGGCCTCGGCGGCGGCCAGCTCGCCCATCATCTCGGCGCGGTCCCCGGCGACGGCGGCGGCGCGGTGGTTGCGAAAGAGGATGGGTAGATCCCTTGCGGCGCACCACATCGCGATGGCGGCGTTGGAGGCGATCATGAGTTCCTGGACGATGATGTAGCCGGCGTGGCGCTGGTTGTCGCCCAGGCGGACCAGCTGGCCCTCCTCGTTGGTGGCGTAGCCCTTGAACAGGTCGTAGAAGGCCAGGGCGCCGGTGCGTTGGCGGCGGCGCAGCAGGGCGCTGGCCAGGGTGTGGGCGTCGGTGAGGCGGGCGTGCAGCGGGGTGGCGGGGTCGGTGAGGGCGGCGGCGGCCTCGGCGTAGGACAGCTCCCAGGATTCGCGCAGGCAGCCGGTGGACACGTGGGTGTCGAAGCTCTCGGCCCCCTCATCGAATCGCATGTGGACGGTGAGGGTGTCCTGTTCGCGTCCGGCGCGCAGGCTGGAGGCGGACTCCACCGCCGCGGGCAGCATGCTGATGGTGCGGTCGGGGAGGTACTTGCTGTGCATGCGCCGGCGAGCCTCGGCGTCCCCGTCGCCGCCGCGCGGCAGTTGGCGCGCCACCAGCGCCACGTGCACCCACGCGTCGAATCCGGCGTCGGTTCGCCGTACCCAGACCGCGTCGTCCCGGTCGGCGGTGTCGGGGGCGTCGATCATGACGCCCTTGGTGTCGTCGCTGTCGGCCACGTCGGACGTGTTCCTTCCCGTGGGGGTGTTCGCCGCGAATGCCTTGACACTATGGCACGCCGTCGTGACGCCTTCACGGATGTGGATCTTCTGTAACGACATGTGGAATCGTGCCCTTCCCCGATCACCCCGATCATCGAGGAGGGCTCGATCCATGTCACGACAACGCGATCGCCACCGCAGGGCGTGGCTGGTCACCGCGGTGTCAGCGGGCGCGCTGCTGGCGGCCGGTGCGGTGAGCCTGCCGGTGCTGGCCGACCAGCTCGACACCAAGCAGGTGGCCTACCACGGCTACGCCATCGACGTGCCGGACAGCTGGCGCGTGGTGAATCTCGACGAACACCCCAACGCCTGCGTGCGCTTCGATTCCGCGACGGTCTATCTGGGAACGCCCGGCGAGCGCTCGACGTGCCCGGCACGCGTCGAGGGGCGCGCCGCGGCGATCATGGTGGCTCCCCTGGACACCACGACGGCGGCCGGCGCCGATTCCGCGACCGTGGCCACCACGGCGGCGCGCGGCGCGAAGGGGGCGACCTCGGTGGACGGCACGACGCGCCTGGCCGTGGAGGACGCCGGGGTGATGGTCTCGGCGGTGCACAGCCGCTCCACCGCCGCTCAGGTGCGGGCCGCGTTGAATTCGGCGCGCCTCACCGACGGCGCCCACGCCGTGAGGCTGGACGACGTCCGCTCGGCGACGCCAAGGGCCAAGGCCGACCCGATCGTGGCACCGGGGACGCTGAAGGACAAGGCGTTCGACACCTGCACCGCGCAGTCCCAGTCGACAATGGACGCGTGGAGGTCCTCGCCGTACAAGGCGGTGGGGATCTACATCAGCGGCGTCAACCGGGCGTGCGGGCAGGACAACCTGAACGCCGACTGGGTGGCCAAGCAGCACGCCAACGGCTGGCAGTTCGTCCTCACCCACCACGGCCTGGAGTCGCCGTGCTCCACCCGCTACAGCGACGTTTTCTCGAAGGACCCGGCCACCGCGCGCCAGCAGGGCAAGGACGAGGCGGGCAAGGCGATCGACGCGGCCACGAAGCTGGGCTTCGGCGCCGGCAGCGCGATCTACGCCGACATCGAGTCCTACGACGGCGATGCCACGTGCACCAAGGCGGTGCTGTCGTTCGTGTCCGGCTGGGCCGAGGGGCTGAAGGCGTCCGGGTGGCTGTCGGGGATGTACTCCTCGGGCTCCACCGGGATTCGTGACCTGTGCGACGGCTACGGGGACGCGGCGTACGCGATGCCGAGCCACATGTGGTTCGCGTGGTGGAACTCCAAGGCCGACACCGACTCGGGAAGCTACTGCGAGGGCGACAAGTTCGCCGACGGGCAGCGGATCCACCAGTACGCCGGGGACGTCACCGAGTCCTACGGCGGGGTCTCGGTCAACATCGACCGCGATTTCCTGGACGTCAAGGCGGGCTGACCGCACATTCTCAGGGGCCTCGGACGCGCTGGGCGTCCGGGGCCCCTGGCTTGTCTCCGAGACCTGTGTCACAGCCCGAAATACCGGACAGGGCGGCGTTGTCATACATGCCGTTAGCACTCTCGCGTTGAGAGTGCCAAGGACCAGAGTAATGAGGAGGAACAATGCTGGTTCGTTATCGTCAACCGTGGTACCGGTCGTCGCTGGTGAACGCCGAGTTCGACCGCCTGGTCGCCGAGGCATTCGGGCAGGGACAAGGGTCCTTCTCCCCCGGCGCCGACATCGCCACCCAAGGCAATGACGTGGTGATCACCGTCGACATTCCCGGGGTCGCCCCCGAAGACGTCGACATCACCCTGGACGGCCGCAGGCTGGTCATCACGGGGCAGCGCCAGGCGACCCAGGTCGCCGAGGGCGACCGCGTGATCGCCCGCGGGCTGCGTCAGGGCAAGTTCTCCCGGACGTTCACGGTGCCGCAGGGCACCGCCGCCGAGCAGATCTCCGCGTCGGTCGACAATGGGCTGCTGACCGTGCGGGTCACCGAGGTGACCAAGCCCGAGCCGCAGCCGCAGAAGATCGCCGTCACGCGCGTGGCCGAGGCGATCGAGTCGGGCGAGACCGAGACTGAGACTGAGACCGAGTAAGAGCACACCGAGAAAGGGGCGGTCCGCATGCGCGGGCCGCCCCTCTTCGTGGTCGGTTAACCGTCAGGTGGCGTCGTCGTCGTAACGGCGACGGTTGTCCGAGTCGTCGTCGGGTTCATCGTCGGAGGTCACGGGGGCGACCTCGCCGATGTCGGACGGCGATTCGTCTATCTCGGACGCCTGGTCGGGGTCCAGCGCGTCCCAGTCGGCGGTCTTCTTGGCGCGTCGCCTGTCGTTGATGAACGCGAAGCCGACGGCACCGAAGTACAACGCCACCATGGGAAGCGCCAACGCCGTCATCCCGAAGGGGTCGGGGGTGGGCGTGACGAGGGCGCAGAACAGGAACACCAGGAACACCGCGATGCGCCACCAGCCCAGCAGGCGCTTGGCGCTGGCTATGCCGATGACGTTAAGCAGCACGATGACCAGGGGGAACTCGAACCCCGCGCCGAACAGCAGCATGACGTTGGTGACGAAGTCGAAGTAGCCGGTCAGGTCGACCGTCAGGTTGTACTGGCTGCTGAGGCCCAGGAAGAACTGCAGGCTCTTGGAGATGACGAAGTAGCCCAGCGTCGCGCCCGCGAAGAACAGCGGGCCCGCGATCGCGGCGAAGTAGTACGTGTAGCGGCGCTCGTGCCTGTGGAGACCGGGGGCGATGAACGCCCACAACTGGTAGAGCCAGATCGGTGCCGACAGGATGATCCCCACGAACAGACCGATCTTGAGATCGAGGACGAACTGGTCCATCGGTCCGTGGACGTTGAAGTTGCAGTGCCAGCCGTCGAGCGAGTTGTGGTGGTCCTTGAGATACTGCTGCCTGTCAAAGTCGCAGTACGGCAGGTTGATGGCGTAAGACACCACGTCGGAGAAGTACACGCCGACCGCGACGCCGGCGATCAGGCCGAGGCACGCCTTGAACAGCCGCGAGCGCAGATCCCTCAGGTGATCCATGAGGGTCATGGAGCCGTCAGCCGCAGCCTGGAAGTTGCTCTTCTTGCCGCGGCGTCGAAGTTTCAGGGCCATGGGAGTCGTCCGCTATGCCGAGCGGCCCTAAGCCTTCTTCTTGTCCCTCAAGTCTTCGACGGCCGAGGCCTCGCCGTCGATGGTCTTGTTGTTCAGGGGCTCGCGGGCGTGCTTGGCGTCGGCCTTGGCGTCGTCGGCGGGCTCCTCGTCGGAGTCGCTCTTCATCTCGTCGCGAAGCGTCTTGGTCTCGGACTTGAGGATGCGCAGCGACTGACCCAGGCCCCGGGCGGCTCCGGGCAGCTTCTTCGCCCCGAACAGCAGCACCAACACCACCACGAGGACGATGATGTGCCACGGCCTGACGCCACCACTAAACATGCCGACTCCTCCATTTATGACGGGGACTTCAGCCCCATCGTATGCGGACGTGATCCCGGCGAGCGCGGCGGACCACTATGCGCGGCAAGCATGACCGGTGAATCCGACGTTCGTCAACCCCGCCGGCGAGCGGGTGTGTCGATCTTTACCATTTCGTGCCGCAACGTGCCCGATTGACGGTCAGCGCCGCTGGGGCAGCTGGGCCTGGAGTGCCTCGATGTCGGCCTGGAGCTTCTCGGCGCGACCCTTGAGGCGCTCGGCGGCCTTGCGGCGCTCGTCCAGGGCCAGCATGGCCAGGCGGAGGCGTTCCAGGCGGCCGCGGGTGCCCAGCGCGGCGACGCCGAGCACGACGAGGCCGAAGACCAGTCCGACGAGCAAGATGAGCCACCACTGCATGGACTTACCTTAACGATTCGTCGTAGGCGGCCAGGGCGCGGCGCGCGTCGTGGAGGACGGCGTCGCGCAGACCGGCGGGCGAGACCACCTCGGCCTCGGTGCCCAGGCCCAGCACCAGGCGCTTGGCCCAGTCGAGGTCGCGGGCGCGCAGGCTGACCGTCCAGCGGCCGTCGGGCTCCACCGTGACGTCCTCGCACGGGTAGTACTCGCTGATCCAGCGGGCCGAGCGGTTCACCCGCAGCACCACGGTGGGCAGGTCGAGCGCGCCCGAGGCGAAGATCGCGCCGGGGGCGTCGGTGAGGTCGCGGGCATGGGCCGGGACGGTGGCGCGCTCGTCGAGCACCGTGTGGGCGTCGATGCGGTCCAGGCGGAAGCGCCGGACGTCCTCGGCGCTGCGGCACCAGGCGTGCAGGTAGGCGTGGTCGTCGGCCAGCACCACGCGGATCGGGTCGACGATGCGTTCGGTGGTGCGGTCGCGCCCGGCGCTGTAGTAGGTGAGGCGCACCGCCTTGCCCTGCGAGACGATGCGGCGGTAAGTGTCCACGGACTTATCGTCCACTGTGGTGGACACGCTGACCCGGGCGGCGGCCGTGGCGGCGTCGCCCGCCGCGGCGGCCACCTTGTCGAGGGTGCGGCGCACCGCGTCGCGGTCGGCCAGGCCCGGGGTGTCGGCGAGCATCCGCAGCGCCACCACCAGGGCCAGCGCCTCGTCGGGCAGCAGCCGCACCGGGCGGGTCATGCCCGCGTCGTAGGTGACGGTGACGGTGTCGTCGTCGAAGGCGATGTCGATGAGGTCGCCGGGGCCGTAGCCGGGCAGACCGCACATCCACAGCATGGTGAGGTCGTCGCGCAGCTCGGACACCGAGATGCCCAGGTCGGCGGCGGCGGTGTCGATGCTGATGCCGGGGCGGGCCGACAGGTAGGGCACCAGGTTGAGGACCCGGGACAGGTGTGATGCGGTGGTCATCGGGCTCAACCCGCCTTCGGGGACGGTTCGTATCGGTCGACGACGTCGGCCAGCAGGGTGGCCATCTCCTTGCGCAGCTCGGCGGGCTCCAACACGGTGACGTCGGGGCCGTAGGCCGCCAGCCGGGCGGCGAGCTTGTGGGCGTCGTGGAACGGGATGATCAGCCGGTCGCCGTCGGCGCGGCGGGCCAGGATCTGTTCGGCGCGGCGCCGGATGCCGGCGGCCCGGCCGGGGGCCACCAGGACGGTGGCGCGGCGCGGCGTCGTGTCGCCGGAGTCCATGGAGAACCGGGCGACGTGATCGAGCAGGTTGACGTCGGGCGGCACCTGGTAGGCGTCGGTGTCGCCGGACGGGGTCACCTTGCCGGTGACGCGCGACAGCCGGAAGCACCGGGAGGCGTCGCGGTCCAGGTCGTGGCCGATGACGTACCAGCGGCCCCGGTAACACACCACCCCCCACGGTTGCAGGCGCCGGGGCGCGGCGATGTCGTCGGCCGCCCCGAGGTAGTCGAAGCGGATCTCCTGGCGGTCGCGCACCGCGGCCATCACGGGCGCGAAAGCCTCGTCCACGGTGAGGATCGGCGCGACCTCCGGGTCCTCGCCGCCGCGCACGTCGACGCCGGCGGCGCGCAGTTTCCACAGCCCGTCGCCGGCGTCGGCGGCGAGCTTGGAGTGTTGCCACAGCCGGGAAGCCGCGCCGAGCACGGCGGCCTCGTCGGGCAACAGCTCGATGGCGGGGAGCTCGTAGTCGCGGCGGGCGATCCGGTAACCCTGTTCGGCGTCGAAGACGCTGTTGGTTCCGGTCTCCAGGGGAATGCCGAGGCGGCGCAGCTCCGACTTGTCACGCTCGAACTTGCGCTGGAACGCCTCGTGGGCCTTGGAGTCGTCCGGATTGTGGTCATAGCCGGGGACGGTGGAGGCGATCTTGTCGGCGGTGAGGAACCGCCGCGTCGACAACAGGCAGATCACCAGATTGACCAGTCGTTCGGTACGAAGGCGCGACACGCTCACGACGCTATCCCTCCTTCGCGTGCGGGGCAACCGGGCTGATGGCCTGGCCAGGATGCTACCTTGACCGCCGTGCTCAGGTGGCGCAGCGGAACCGTGACTCGCGTCGTCCGGCAATGGCCGGGGGCGTGCGAAGTGGACGTCGCGGTGGAGGCGCGCGAGGCGTCCGATCCGCCGTCGGTGAGGGCGTTGGCCTATCCCCGGATGGTCGGGCGGCCCGAGGTCGGCGACCGGGTGTTGTTGAACTGCAACGCGTTGAGCCGCGGGCTGGGTACAGGGGGCTACGCGTTCGTGGTGGCGATTCCCGACCGGCTTCCCGACGACGCGGGCGACGCGGGGCACGCGGTGAAGGCGCGATACACCCCGCAACAGGCGATGGGTCGGGCCGTCGACGAGGTGGGTTCGGCGCACCGGGCGGCCATGGTGGCGACGAGGGACCTCGGCGGCATGCCGGTGGTGGTGGCCGACCTGCACTCGGCGCTGCCGGCGATCCTGGCCGGGATCCACGAACGTCCCGAGGCGCGGCGGGTGGCCTACGTGATGCTGGACGGCGGCGCGCTGCCCGCCTGGTTCTCGCGCAGCCTCGCCGGTGTGTCGGGCCTGTTGGCGGGGACCGTCACGACGGGCCAGTCCTTCGGCGGCGACCTGGAGGCCACCAACGTCCACACCGGACTCATCGCGGCGCGGGCGGTGCTGGGCGCCGACATCGCCGTGGTCACCCAGGGGCCGGGCAACCTCGGCAACGCCACGGCCTGGGGGTTTTCGGGGACGGCCTGCGGCGAGGTGGTCAACGCGACCGCCGCCCTCGGCGGGCGCGCGATCGGGGCGCTGCGGATCTCGCGGTCCGACCCGCGCCGCCGCCACCGCGGCGTGTCGCATCACAGCCTCACCGCGTACGGAAGGGTCGCGCTGGCGACCGCCGACCTTCCCGTCCCCGACGGCATCGACGCCGACCTGGCCGAGCGCGTCGCCGAACAGCTGCGGCCGCTGCGGGCGCGCCACCGCCTCGTCGGTGTGAAGGTGGACGGGCTGGAGGAGGCGCTGCGGGACCTGCCCGTGCGGCTGTCGACCATGGGCCGCGGCCTGGACGACGACCCCGCCTACTTCCTGGGGTGCGCCGTGGCGGGGCGGCACGCGGCGGACCTACTGCGGCGCTAGGAGAAGATGATGAGGGCGGCCCACGCGACGATCACGGCGGCGAGGATGGCCACCAGGACCCACGTGGGGACCTTGTAGTCGCCGCGGCGGTTGCGATCGATCTCCTCGCGGATCTTCTGCTGGCGTCGCTTCCAGTACGGCACATTCGAGGGGTCGGAGGACGCCGGCGCGAAGTCGGCGTCGCGGTCGGGGGTGTCGTCCGCCGGGGTGTCGGCGGACGCCGCGTCAGCGGGCTGATCGGCGGTGCCCGGTCTGTCGGCGGATTCGTCGTGGCTCACCGGGCAACTGTCTCACATCGAGGCGATCAGCTTGTCGACCCGCTCGTCGCGAGAACGGAAGGGGTCCTTGCACAACACGGTGCGCTGCGCCTGGTCGTTGAGCTTGAGGTGCACCCAGTCGACGGTGAAGTCGCGGCGGCGTTCCTGGGCCCGGCGGATGAACTCGCCGCGCAACCGGGCGCGGGTGGACTGCGGCGGGACCTCCTTGGCCTCGAAGATCTCCACGTCGCGCGCCACCCGGTCCACCGAGCCGCGCCGCTCCATCAGGTTGTACAAGCCGCGGCCGCGCCGCACGTCGTGGTACGCCAGGTCGAGCTGGGCCACCCGCGACGACGACAGCGGCAGCTCCCGCTTCGAGCGGTACTTCTCGATGAGCTGGTACTTCGACACCCAGTCGATCTCGCGGGACACGGCGTCCAGGTCGCCGGACTCCACCGCGCCCAACACCCGGCCCCACAGCTCGATGACCCGCTTGGTCGCGGCGTCGGCGCCGCGGCGCTCCACAAAGTCCATGGCCTTGGTGAGGTACTCCTGCTGGATCTCCAGGGCGCTCATCTCGCGGCCGTTGGCCAGCCGCACCTTGTGCTGGCCGGTGATGTCGTGCGACACCTCGCGGATGGCGCGGATCGGGTTCTCCAGCGTGAGGTCCTTCATGGTCACGCCGGTCTCGATCATGCGCAGCACCAGGTCGGCGGCGCCGACCTTCAGCATCGTGGTCACTTCGTTCATGTTGGAGTCGCCGACGATGACGTGCAGCCGGCGGTAGCGTTCGGCGTCGGCGTGCGGTTCGTCGCGGGTGTTGATGATGGGGCGGGAACGGGTGGTCGCCGAGGACACGCCCTCCCAGATGTGCTCGGCGCGCTGCGACAGGCAGTACAGGGCGCCGCGCGGGGTCTGCAGCACCTTCCCGGCGCCGCAGATCAGCTGCCGGGTCACCAGGAACGGGATCAGGATGTCGGCGAGGCGACCGAACTCGCCGTGGCGCGACACCAGGTAGTTCTCGTGGCAGCCGTAGGAGTTGCCCGCCGAGTCGGTGTTGTTCTTGAACAGGAAGATGTCGCCGGCGATGCCCTCGTCGTGCAGGCGCCGCTCGGCGTCGATGAGCAGGCCCTCCAGGACGCGCTCGCCGGCGCGGTCGTGCCGCACGAGGTCGGTCACGGAGTCGCACTCGGGGGTGGCGTACTCGGGGTGCGAACCGACGTCCAGGTACAGTCGCGCTCCATTGCGGAGGAACACGTTGCTGGAGCGGCCCCAACTCACCACCCTGCGGAACAGATAACGCGCCACCTCGTCCGGCGACAACCGCCGCTGACCCCGAAAGGTGCAGGTGACGCCGAACTCGGTTTCCAGTCCAAATATCCGCCGATCCATACCCAGACACTACCGGGTGAACACGGTTCCTGCCTCCCCGAGAGGTCATCGGATTTTTCTACGCGGACGCGTCGCGTCCACTTCGGATGATCGCGGGGAGGCGGGACTCAGTCCTCAGTAGCCGATTCCTCGGCGTCGTCGGAATCATCGGCGGGTTCGTCGGCGGCCTCGGGCTCGGGCAGCAGCGCCTCCAGCGCGGCGCCGGAGATCCGGCGGAACACCCGCCCCTCGCGCTCGCGGTCCAGTACCGCCACCTCCAGCAGCTCCGGCCCCAGGGACCGCTGCTTGCCGTTGTCGCCGCCGATGCTGTTGAGCGCCTTGAGCGCCAGCTGGAACGCCTCGGCCAGGCTGGCGTCGAAGTGGTGGCCGTCCTTGAGCACCGTCGAAAGCCGGTCGGCCTGGCCGCCCATCACCAGGTAGCCCGGTTCATCGTTGATCGAACCGTCATAGGTGCAGCGGTACAGCTCGTCGTCCTCGGGGCGCTCGGCGACACCGGCGACGCAGATCTCCACCTCGAAGGGCTTGGTCTGCTCGGTGAAGATGGCGCCCAGGGTCTGGGCGTACGCCTGCGCCAGCGGCTTGGCCTTGACGTCGCGCCGGTCGTAGGCGAAACCCCGGGTGTCGGCCATCCGCACCCCGGCGGTGCGGAGGTTCTCGAACTCGTTGTAGCGACCCACGGCGGCGAAGCCGATCCGGTCGTAGAGCTCGCTGATCTTGTGCAGGGTGGAGGAGATGTTCTCCGCCACGAAGATCACGCCGCCGACGTAGCTGAGCACGACGGTGTTGCGTCCCCGCGAGATGTTCTTTCTGGCGTACTCCGAGCGATCCCGCATGATCTGCTCGGGCGAGGTGTAAAACTGCATGGCCACGACTACGAACTCCGTTCCGCCTCAACGATTCCCAACATTGTCAACCCTTCGTGCCTCAGCCGCCGGGGTTCTCCATGCGCGCCTCGACCACCTGACGGGAGATCTCGCCGACCTCGGCGTCCGGCACGCGGAGCGTGCCCTCGGCGGTCGAGGTCATCACGACGGGGTACAGCTTCCGGGAGAGGTCGGGGCCGCCGGTCGCCGAGTCCTCGTCGGCGGCGTCGTACAGCGCGCTGACCGCCAGCCGGACCGCCTCGTCGGCATCCACTGGGGACTGGAAGCGCTTCTTCAGGGCCGACTTGGCGAAGATCGAGCCCGAGCCGATCGCGTCGTAGTGGGACTCCTCCTGGAGCGAGCCCGCCATGTCGTAGCTGAAGATCCGGCCGGCGCTGGCGGGATCGGCGGCGTCGACGTCGAAGCCGCAGAACAGCGGCACCACCGCCAGGCCCTGCATGGCGATGCCGAGGTTGCCCCGGATCATGTTGGCCAGCTTGTTGGCCTTGCCGTGCAGGCTCAGCGAGATGCCCTCGAGCTTCTCGAAGTGCTCCAGTTCGGCCTGGAAGAGCCGGATCATCTCCATGCCGATGCCCGCGGTTCCCGCGATGCCGATCAGCGAGTGCGAGTCGGCCGCGTGCACCTTGCGGATCTCGCGGTTGGAGATCATGTTGCCCTGGGTGGCGCGCCGGTCCCCGGCCATCACCACGCCCTGATTGCAGCGCAGCGCCACGATCGTCGTGCCGTGTGGCACCGCGTCACCCATGTCGCCGGGCGGCAGCGGCTGCCGTCCGGGGAGCAACTCGGGTGCCACCCGGCCCAGCAGATCGGTAAAAGACGACGTCTCCGTCGAGAAGTACGCCGCCGGAATCCTGCCGGGAAATCCCGTCTCACCGCTCACACCATCACCCTTCCCACACGCTTGTCAACGCTATGCCGATAGTCGGCAACCTTAGTCTGCCGTGCCCACCCGGTATCCGGGTGGCGGGTCGGTTCGACCCGCCTACTGGCCACCCTTTTGGACATAGGAGCGCACGAAGTCGGAACTGTTGGATTCCAGGACGGAATCGATCTCGTCCAGCAGGTCGTCAACGTCCTCAGTGATCTCTTCGTGGCGGTCGGCCACGTCGGGGTTGACGGCCGCCTCGGCGGTTTCTTCCTCGGCGGTGTGCTTGGCGTGCTGAGAGTGGGCCTGCCCGCCGGTTTCCTTGTCTGCCATCGTCATCCCTCACGTCGGGGCCCCGGACTCGCGGCGGGGCGTGTTAATCCTTGAACGTTACCGCGACCCTACGACATTCCCGGCCTGCGCGCTTGACTGTGCGTTTCCGCTCAGTTTCCGCCGGTGATGATGTCGAGGAGGTCCTTGGCGCTCGGGCAGCGGTCGAAGAGCGCACCCACGTGCTCCTTCGTTCCCTTCTCCGGCTCCATCATGGGCACTCGCACCAGCGATTCCCGGCCCACGTCGAAGATGAGCGAATCCCAACTGGCCGCCACCACTTCGGACGGATACTTCGCGAGGCAACGGCCCCGGAAGTACGCGCGGGTGTCGGTGGGCGGGTTGGTGACGGCGTCGCGGACCTGGTCGATGGTGAACATGGTCTTCATGGCGCCCTTGGCGACCAGGCGGTGGTACAGGCCCTTGCCGGGGCGCACGTCCGAGTACTGGAGGTCGATGAGCTCCAGTTTGGACGAACTCCACTCGAGGTGTTCGCGATCGCGGTATCCGTTGAGCAGCCGCAGTTTCGCCACCCAGTCGAGCTCCCTGGCGCACTCCATCGGATCGCGGGACAGCTTGTCGAGGGTCTCGCCCCACATCTGGAGCAGCTCCAGGGTGTCGGCGTCGGCGGAGGAGCCGTAGCGCCGCTCCACGTACTTGGCGGCGCGAGCGTGGAACTCCTGCTGGATCTGCACCGCGGTCATGCGCCGGCCGTCGCGCAGCCGCACCAGGTGGCGCAGGCTCGGGTCGTGGCTGATCATCTTCAGCTCGTTGACCGGCTCGGTGATGGACAAGCCGTCGTCCATCGCGTCGTCCTCGATCATGCTGAGGATGAGCGCGGCGGTGCCCATCTTGAGATACGTGGAGATCTCCGACAGGTTGGCGTCGCCGATGATGACGTGCAGGCGGCGGTAGCGGTCGGCGTCGGAGTGCGGCTCGTCGCGGGTGTTGATGATGGGGCGCTTGAGGGTGGTCTCCAGCCCCACCTCGACCTCGAAGTAGTCGGCGCGTTGGGAAAGCTGGAAGCCGTTCTTGCTGCCGTCCTGGCCGATGCCGACGCGCCCGGCGCCGGTGAACACGGGGCGGGTCACGAGGAACGGGGTGAAGTAGCTGACGATGTCGGCGAACGGGGTCGTGCGCGCCATCAGGTAGTTCTCGTGGGTGCCGTAGCTGGCGCCCTTGTTGTCCGTGTTGTTCTTGTACAGGTTGATCGGCGGGTTGCCCGGCACGGAGGCGGCGCGCTTGGCGGCCTCGGCCATGATCAGCTCGCCGGCCTTGTCCCACAGCACGGCGTCGCGCGGGTTGGTCACCTCGGGCGCGGAGTACTCGGGGTGGGCGTGGTCGACGTACAGCCGCGCCCCGTTGGTCAGGATGACGTTCGCCAGTCCGGCGTCCTCGTCCGCCAGGGACTCCGCCGGGTCGTAGAGGGCGCCGGTGTAGGTGAATCCGCGGGCGTCGCGCAGCGGCGACTCCTCCTCGTAATCCCAGCGTGCCCGGCCGCCCTTGGTGAGCTCCGGGCGGGCGCCGTAGGCGTTGACGATCTGCGACGAGGTCACCATGGGGTTGGCGCCGGGCTGCCCTGGCACAGACACCCCGTACTCGACCTCGGTGCCCATGATGCGACGAACGGTCATATCTGCGAGCCTAGCCTCCGGGGACGGGTCCGGGGCGTTTGCGGGGGCCCTGACGGCACACAGTGACCAAAGATAGGACGCCGAGGCGCCGTCCGGGCCACCGTGGGTCAAGGCGTCCTTCCCCGATCGCTCAATTTGCACGCTCTGATACGTTTCTCGGGCTGGAAACCGAGGTACCGCGGAGGAACCCATGGGGCTTTTTGACAAGGTGCGCGGCGAGTTCATCGATATATTGGAGTGGCTGGATGACAGCCGCGACACCATCGTGTGGCGCTTTCCGCGGTATGACAACGAGATCAAGATGGGCGCCAAGCTGGTCGTGCGGGAATCGCAGGCCGCGGTCTTCGTCAACGAGGGCCAGATCGCCGACGTCTTCTCCCCCGGCACGTACACGCTGGAAACCCAGAACATGCCGATCCTGTCGACCCTGAAGGGCTGGAAGTACGGCTTCCACTCGCCGTTCAAGGCCGAGGTCTACTTCGTCACGACGCGCCAGCTCACGGACATGAAGTGGGGCACCAAGAACCCCATCATGATGCGCGACTCGGAGTTCGGACCGGTGCGGCTGCGGGCGTTCGGCGCCTACGCCGCGCGGGTCAGCGATCCCGGCAAGCTCATCAAGGAGCTGGCGGGCACCGACCCGCAGTTCCGCACCGAGGAGGTCGAGGACTTCCTGCGGCAGATGATCGTGGGGCGCCTGGCGGGCGCCCTGGCCCGCGCCGAGGTGCCGGTGCTGGATCTGGCCGCGGACCAGCACAACATCGGCCAGCGGCTCGTGGGGGTCCTGAGTGGAGACCTGGCGGACGTCGGCATCGCGATCACCAAGTTCATCATCGAGAACATCTCGCTGCCGCCCGAGGTCGAGGAGGCGCTGGACAAGCGCACCCAGATGGGCATCGTCGGCGACCTGAACAGGTACACCCAGTTCCAGACCGCCAACGCCATCGAAGACGCCGCCAACAACCCCGGCGGCGCCGGTGAGGGGCTCGGCATGGGGATGGGCATCGCCGCCGGTCAGCAGATGGCGGCCAACCTGGCCCCGCAGCAACAGCAGCAGTACGCGCAGCCGCAGCAGGCCCCCGCGTCGGGTCCTCCCCCGCTGCCGCAACAGGACCAGTGGTACATCGGCGTGGCCGGGCAGCAGCGGGGTCCGTTCGACCTCAACGGGCTCGCCGCGCAGGTGTCCGGCGGCGCCCTGACGCGCGCCACCCTGGTGTGGAAGTCGACGATGGCACAGTGGACGCCCGCGGGCGAGGTTCCCGAACTGGCCCAGGTCTTCGGCAACACTCCCCCTCCGCTTCCCCCCGCCGCCTAAACCCGACGCCCCACCGAGGACAGCATGACCAACCAGGCCGCCACCCCGCATACCTACCCGTGCCAAAGCTGCGGCGCCCACGTGGAGTTCGCGCCCGGCACCGGCGCCCTGCGGTGCCCCTACTGTGGACACGAGCAGGCCGTGCCGCAGGCGCCGCGCCAGCAGGTGCGCGAGCACTCCTGGGACGAACTGATGTCCAAGCCGCGCCGCTCGGTGCGGGAATCGGGCACGCATCACTTCGTGTGCCGGCAATGCGGCGCGCAGACCGAAAGCGACACCCTGTCGTCCAAGTGCCAGTTCTGCGCCGCGCCCCTGGTGGCCGACACCACCGACGCGGAGCTGGTCGCGCCCGAGGCCGTGGTCCCGTTCGCGCTGGACCGTTCCAAGGCCCGCGACGCGTTGCGCGTCTGGGTGAAGTCGCGGTGGTTCGCGCCGAACCGCCTGAAGCGGGTGACCGAGGCCGAGTCCTCGAAGAGCACGTACCTGCCACATTGGACGTTTGACGCCCGCACCGCGTCCAGCTATGTCGGCGCCCGCGGAACGTATTACTACGTCACCGAGACCTACACCGACAACGGCCAGACCCGCACCCGGCAGGTGCGGCGCACCGCGTGGAGCCCCGCCAGCGGCCAGGTCGCGCGCGACTTCGACGACGTGCTGGTGCTGGGAACCCGACGGGTCGCCCCGGAGAAGCTCGCCGAGCTGGAGCCGTGGGCGCTGCATCAGGCGGCCCCGTACGACCCGGCGTACCTGGCGGGGCACACCTCGCTGCGCTACGACGTGGAGCCCGAGGCGGGACTGACCGACGCCAAGGACAAGATGGCCTCGGTGATCAACCGCGACTGCCGCGACGACATCGGCGGCGACGAGCAGCGCGTCGACCAGGTCAACACCAACTACGCCGATGTCACGTACAAGCTGATGCTGCTGCCGGTGTGGATCTGCTGTTACCTGTTCGCGGGCAAGACCTGGCAGGTGCTGATCAACGGCGTCTCCGGCGAGGTGCAGGGCCAGCGCCCATACAGCGTCGCCAAGATCGTCGCCGCCGTCGTGGCCGGCCTGGCGGTCGCCGCGGCCATCATCACGCTCATCGTGTTGAACAAGAACTAGGCGACGCCACGCCCGTTCCACTCGTGGATGCGGGTGGCCTCGATCGTCCAGTCGGGCGTGAGGGGGCCGCCCTCGACCAGCTGGACGCGGGTCAGGACGCTGAACTTGTCGCTTTCGGCCAGCCGCTTGTTGAGGTAGGCGCCGTTGCGTTCGCGGAAGCGCTCGTCGGTGAGGGCGCGCACCGTTCCCAGCACGCCGCGGCTGTCGATTCCATTGCAGATGGTGACGGTTCGTTTGAGGTTGAAGGGGTTACGGGCGCGCACGAAGTGCCCGACGTCGCTGAGCAGCCGTTCGTCGTCCGCCCAGGTGACGTTGGCGTTGACGGTGGCCCCCTTGTCGTCGGTGTACTGGAACATGGTGTCGCGGCGCGAGTCGGGCTGGTCGGATCGCAGCTGCCGCACCGGAAGTTGCAGCCGCCGCATGAGTTCGCGGGTGGCCTGGTTCCATTCGGCGCCGCCCAACAACACCAGGTGGGTGGTGTAGTCCTGCGGGACCAGGGATCTCACCTTGCGGACGGTGACGGTGGTGGTGGGGTTGGCGGCGCGCAGGTGCCCGTGGAGCTCGAAGAGCGAGTCGAGGTAGGCGTAGGAGTAGAGCTCGGCGTACGCGCGGACGCGGTCGTCGGGGGTGGGCAGCTGGTCCCGTTGCGGGGCGGGCACCTCGGCGCACACGATGGTGATCGGCTTGCGGTCGGTGAAGTGCCACGGGCCGCCGAGGGCGTCTTCGGGTGCCGTGGCCGCGGCGCGGGCCTCGGTCTCCAGGCCCCGGCTGGCCTCGGCGCGGACGTCCAGGAGCTCGTGTTCCAGGGCGGCGCGGTGGCGGCGCTCGGCGTCGGACAGCTCGGACTCGTCGAGTATCCGATAGGGACGGGATTCCACCGATCGCTTGGTGCAGAAGAAGGCCGCGTACGCCAGGAGCCTCTCGATGGGCGGGATGACGGGGCGGTTCAGGTTCTCCCAGGAGGAGATCAGCGGAACGCTGAGCGGGCGGGGGCCGCCCAGGACCCGCGCCAGATCCCGTTGGGTCAGGGAGATCTCGGGCCAGGCGGACTCTCGCAGTCCGCGCAGCCGCTGGGCCAATGTGGATGCCGGGTTGCCGAGTGAGCTCATCGGCTCTTCAGTCCTTCAGTCGAGTTAACTGAACAGGTCACTGTAGCGGCTTTTCGCCTCGGTTGCGTTGTCTGGTACCGAATATTGGACATCTTCGGGGGCTTGCGCCCGGATCATGAATCAGGCTACCCTCGAAGTTCATATCTATGAAGTGAACTTTCTAAATATCTACTGAAGTTCACAACGCGGTCTCGGTCGGCGTATCCACTCATCGTCGCGTGGAAAGTCCCGCAAGATCCGGCGACGCACGCCGCCCCATCCCCCAGAGACTGATGCGTCCAGCGGCCCCTCGGCCCCTCCCACAAGGAGATTCCCATGGACCACTTCATTGTCGTGTCCGACGCGGTCACCACCGCGTCCAGCGGCGACACCAGTCGCGTCCTCATCGTCCTGCTGCTCACCGTCACCCTGGTGGTCGCCGCCAAGTCGCTGCGGCTCATCTGGGGCCCGATGTCGGAGCTCGTCGGCCTGCTGCTGCGCACCGGGGCCGTGGCGGTGCTGGCCGTCGTCATGCTCCTCCTCGTGGTGGCGCTGTCCATCGGCCTCGTCTAGCCGCACTAACGTTGGCGCCCATGAGGGACAAACGCCTGGCGCGAACCTTCTTCAACACCGACGCGGACGCCTACGACCGCTCGCGCTCGCGCTACCCCGATGAGGTCTACACCCTGCTCGCCGAGCACGGCCTCACCGCGGGAGCGCGGGTACTGGAGATCGGGCCCGGCACCGGCCAGGCCACCGCGGAGCTACTGTCACGGGGCTCATGCGTCACCGCCGTGGAACTCGGCGACGCCCTCGCCGACAAGCTGGAAAACCTGCTGGGCGGGTCGCGGCTTCGGGTGCTGCGCGGCGAGTTCGAAACGGTGGACATACCCGCCGACGACTTCGATCTGGCGGTGTCCGCCACGGCGTTCCACTGGGTGGACCCCACCGTGGGGGTACCGAAACTCGCCGCGCTGCTGCGCACCGGCGCGGTTTTCGCGCCATGGTGGATGGTGTTCGGCGATCCCGAGCGCCCCACGCCGTTTCGGCGGGCGATGGACCGGGTGATCGCCGAGCACCTTCCCGAGCGCGTCCGCGACCCCCGCCTGATCAGCCACAGCCTCGATCGAACCGCACGCGTCGCCGAGTTGGAGAACGGCGCCCGTTTCGAGGTCATAGACGTACGCGAGATCCGTTGGGAGCACACCTATTCGGCACAGCAGGCGTGCCTGCTGCACGGCACCTACTCGGGCATGTCCGAAGTGACACCCGAGCAACGACAAGCCTTCTTGGACGCCCTGGCGCGGTGCGTGAGGGAGGAGTTCGACAACGCGGCCACCGACGCCTTCGTCACGGCCGTCTACGTGGCGCGGCGGCTTTGAGACACGACCGCGGCGAAGCGCTCGGCGACCCGGCGCCACACCGGCGTGGACTCGGGCTCGTCGATCACGGCCGCGGCGTACACCTCGTCGGGGTCGAAACCCTGTCTCCGTAGGCGATCGGTGTCCCAGTCGCGGACGCGCTCGGGGGTGATCTCGGGGTGGAACTGGACGCCCCAGGCGCACGCGCCGAGGCGGAATGCCTGGTAGGGGCAGTCGGGGCTCTCGGCCAGCCACACCGCGTCGGCGGGTAGGGCCGTGATGGCGTCGACGTGGTGCTCGATCGCCGGGATCCGGGCGGGTAGGTCGACGAACAGTCGGTCGCCGCGCGCCTTGGGGCGCAGGGTGATCGGGGTGGAGCCGTTTTCGGGGGCGCCCACGTCGCCCGTGACCGTGCCGCCGCCGACGTGGGCCAGCAGCTGCCCGCCCAGGCAGATGCCCAGGACCGGGCGGGCGTCGTCGAGGGCCTGGCGCACCAGGGCCCGGGTGGGTTTCAGCCAGGGCGCGCGGTCGTCGGCGTCGGGGAGGTAGCCGCCGCCGAGCACGACGATCGCGTCGTGGTCCAGGCCGTCGGGGAGGGCGTCGCGGTAGGCGTGGACCACGTCGAGGCGGAGTCCGTCGGCGGTGAGCCAGTCGGCGAGGCGGCGGGGGCCGCCGTCGGGATCGTTCTGGACGACGAGGACGCGCGGGGAGGTTTCCGTTTCGGGACTCATGGGATCAACCTATCCAGCGAATCCCCGGGATCTCGACCGTCTTCGCCGTCGCCGATCGCTTTCGGTCGGGATGTGGCGACGCGCGGTTCGATGGGGGCTCGGGGTGTGGTGAGCGCCCGATTACGGGGCTAGCGTGGCGATGCCGCCCACCCGGCGCACCCCGGCGGCAGGAAAATCCACTGTGAAGGAATCGAATCATGAACGTGCGCAAAAGATTCAGCGTCATCCTGTCCATGCTCGCCGTCGCGATCGCCGCCGTCATCGCCCTGGCCCCGGGCACCGCACAGGCCCACCAGAGCGGCGTCCACATCGGGTTGGTGCAGTACGACTCCCCGGGCAAGGACACCGGTTCCAACACGTCCCTGAACGCCGAATGGGTCAACATCCACAACGCCACCAGCCACGGTTACCAGATGAACGGCTGGAAGCTCAAGGACGCCGCGGGGCACACCTTCGTGTTCCCGAGCTACACCATCGGGGCGGGCAAGAACGTCAAGGTCCACACCGGACGCGGCACCAAGTCCCCCGGACACCTCTACCAGCAACGCCGCGCCTACGTGTGGAACAACACCGGCGACACCGCGAAGCTGTACACCCCGGGGGGCACGCTGCACGACTCCTGCAAGTGGGGCAACGGCGGCGGCTCCATCAGCTGCCACTGACGAGGGCGCCGTACGGCCGAAGGGCCACCCCCCGGGCGGTATCGTCCCAGGTGACGGGACGTGGTCACCGAACGGGGGGTGCGTCGTGGTCGCCCTGGCGCGGACCTGGCCGCCGCGCTGTACCCGTGGAAGCGGGGGGGATCGGTTGGTGTCGCTGTTCGTGTTCGGCATCGGCCTGGCCCGCATCGACAACAAGCCGTTCGGTGCGCAGAACAACTTCGCCCACATCGGACTGATCGTCAACACGATGTGGAGACGCCGCCGGGCTCGATCCCCAAAGGACCGGGCCCGGCGGCGTCGAGACGTTCTACAGGTACTGACCGGTGTTGGACACCGTGTCGATGGAGCGACCGGATTCGTCGCCCTTGCCCGAGACCAGCGTGCGGATGTAGACGATCCGCTCACCCTTCTTACCGGAGATGCGCGCCCAGTCGTCCGGGTTGGTGGTGTTCGGCAGGTCCTCGTTCTCACGGAACTCGTCGACGCAGGCGTCCAGCAGGTGCTGCAGGCGCAGGCCCCTGGTCTTGGTGTTCAGGTACTCCTTGATGGCCATCTTCTTGGCGCGGTCCACGATGTTCTGGATCATGGCGCCGGAGTTGAAGTCCTTGAAGTACAGGACCTCCTTGTCGCCGTCGGCGTAGGTGACCTCGAGGAAGCGGTTCTCCTCGGTCTCGGTGTACATCCGCTCCACGGCGCGCTGGATCATGTCCTGCACGCAGCCGTCGCGGGAGTCGCCCTGTTCGGCCAGGTCGGTCTCGTTGAGCGGCAGGTCCGTGGTGATGTACTTGGAGAAGATGTCGCGGGCCGACTCGGCGTCGGGCCGCTCGATCTTGATCTTGACGTCGAGGCGGCCGGGCCGCAGGATCGCCGGGTCGATCATGTCCTCGCGGTTGGAGGCGCCGATGACGATGACGTTCTCCAGACCCTCCACACCGTCGATCTCGGACAGCAGCTGCGGGACGATCGTGTTCTCCACATCGGACGACACGCCGGAGCCGCGGGTGCGGAACACCGAGTCCATCTCGTCGAAGAACACGATGACCGGCTGGCCCTCGCTGGCCTTCTCACGGGCCCGCTGGAACACCAGGCGAATGTGTCGCTCGGTCTCACCCACGTACTTGTTGAGCAGCTCGGGGCCCTTGATGTTGAGGAAGTAGCTCTTGGCACGGTCGCCTGAAGTGTCGTCTCCGCGGGCCTCGGCCACCTTCTTGGCCAGCGAGTTCGCCACCGCCTTGGCGATCATCGTCTTGCCGCATCCGGGAGGGCCGTACAGCAGCACGCCCTTGGGCGGGCGCAACTGGTACTCGCTGAACAGGTCCGCGTGCAGGAACGGCAGTTCGACCGCGTCGCGGATCATCTCGATCTGGCCTTCGAGGCCACCGATCGACTCGTAGTCGACGTCCGGCACCTCCTCCAGCACGAGCTCCTCGACCTCGCTCTTTTGGATCCGCTCGTAGGCGTAGCCGGCGCGCGGCTCCACCAGCAGCGAATCGCCGGCGCGCAGCGGCGCGTTCGACAGCGTGTCCGCCAGGTGCACCACCCGCTCCTCGTCGGCGTGGGAGGTCACCAGCGCCCGATCGGGCACCCCCTCGTCGCTTTCCAACAACTCCTTGAGCGTCACGATCTCACCGGCGCGCTCAAAGCCAAGGACGTCAACCACATTGAGGGCGTCGTTGAGCAGAACCTCCTGCCCCTTGCGCAGGTTCTCCGGCTCGATGGACGGCGACAACGCCACGCGCATCTTGCGTCCCGCCGTGAAAACATCGACGGCGCCGTCGTCGTGCGCCGCCAAGAAGACCCCGTAACCACTGGGTGGTTGAGCGAGTCTGTCGATCTCTTCCTTGAGCGTCACGATTTGTTCGCGGGCGTCCTTCAGGGTCGCCACGAGCCGCTCGTTCTGCTCGGTCATCTTCTCGACCTGAGCCTGGGTCGCGGCCAGTCTCTCTTCCAGCAAACGCACGTGCCGAGGTGTTTCGGTGAGTTTGCGACGCGCCAGCGCCAACTCTTCCTGGAGATAGGCAATCTGGGTGGAAAGGTCCTGGCTTTCCCGCTCCCAGCGGTTGGTGCGGCCCTGATCGTCGTCGTTACGTGACATTTTGTCCCACCTCTCACTTGAGAGCTATATATCAACCGTAGCCGGTTGTGAGCTAACAGGGTATGCGTAGACACCGACGATTCGCCACAGTGTGCGGGTCTTAATCTGGTTCGGTGGCCAGCGACAGCAAATCCCTCACCGTTCACATCGACCAGGACCTGTGCACTGGTGATGGCCTGTGCGTGCAGTACGCCCCGCGGGTGTTCGAGTTCGACATCGACGGGCTCGCCTACGTCAAGGGCGACGACGGCGAACTGCGCACCGAGCCGGGCCAGCGCGTGGAGGTTCCCGAGAACCTGAAGCTCGACATCATCGACGCCGCCAAGGACTGTCCCGGGGAGTGCATTCACGTGCGCGACCGCGACAACGACGCGCCGGTGGCGGGTCCGGGCGCCGACGACTAGAGGCGGTTGTTCCGCTTGCGCGCCGCGTAAGCCTCAGCGCCCTTGCTGGGCTTGCGCTGGCGCGTCGGCGCGGTGACGCCTGGCGCCAGTTTGCGGACGGTGACCAGGAACGCGGTGTGGGCGACCATGCGGTGGTCGGGCCGCACCGCCAGGCCCTCCAGGTGCCAGTCGCGCACCAGGGTCTCGAAGGCGCGCGGCTCGGTGAAGCCGCCGCGTTCCCGCAGCGCCTCCACGAGGTCGGACATCTGCGTGGTGGTGGCGATGTAGCCGACCAGGACGCCGCCGGGCACCAGGATCTTGTCCACTGTGTCGAGCATGTCGTGGGGCGACAGCATGTCGAGGATCACACGGTCGACGCCGGTCTCGGCGCAGTCGGCGAAGTCTCCACAGGTGAGCGTCCACTGTTTCGGTTCGCCGCCCCAGAACGATTCCACGTTGGCGCGGGCGATGTCGGCGAAGTCCTCGCGCAGCTCGAAGGAGTGGACGTGGCCCTCCTCCCCCACGGCCCGCAGCAGCGAGCAGGTCAGGGCGCCCGATCCGGCGCCGGCCTCGACCACGCGCGCGCCCGGGAAGATGTCGCCGTAGGCGATGATCTGCGCGGAGTCCTTGGGATAGATCACCTGGGCGCCGCGCGGCATCGACATCACGAAGTCGCTCAGCAGCGGACGCAGGGCGAGGTAGGCGGTGTTGGCCATCGACGTCACCACGCAGCCCTCGGGCTGCCCGATGAGGTCGTCGTGGGCGATGCCGCCGCGGTGGGTGTGGAAGGTCTTGCCCGATTCCAACACCACGGTGTGCATCCGTCCCTTGGGGTCGGTGAGTTGAACCCGGTCCCCCTCCTGGAACGGACCGCTGCGTGCGGCGGCCATGCGCGCTCGCCCTCCTATCGCGTCGTTGAATCGTCGGATGCCGGCTTGCGCGGGTCGAGCACGTCGGCGATGTCGGCGGCGCGCACCACTCCCGGCGCGTCACCGGCGGAGACGACAGCATATTCATTGGACGGATGGCGCCGCATCGCCGCCACCACCATTTCGCCGTGCCAGGACCGCTGCCAGGTGTTCCCGTCGTCGAGACCGCGCGAGACGTCGTCGACGGCCACCCAGGGGCGGCGGTCCTCGGGCACCGCCTGCACCGCGGCGCTGTGCATCAGGGCGACGGGGCGGTCGGCGGAGTCGACCACGATGACGCCCCAGGCCTGCTCGTCCTTCATGCGGCGCAGCGCCTCGGCCAGCGGGGTCCCGGTGGGCACGGTGGCGGCGGGCCGGGTGAGCCGGTCGACGTCCAGCAGGTGGAAGCGGGCGCCCAGGGTGCCGATCTGGATGGCGCGGCTGGCGCCCAGCCACAGCACGCCGGCGATCAGCAGGGCGAAGATCACCCCGATGGGGGTGACGATGGACGCCGCGAACAGCACCGCCCCGGCGGCGGCGGTGACGACGGCGACAACCCTCCCCGCCCATCCGGCCACTTTGGACGCCAGGTGTTTGTCGCCCTTGACGGCCCACACCAGCGCGCGCAGTGCCCGTCCGCCGTCCAGCGGCAGGCCGGGCAGCACGTTGTAGGCCGCGACGATGATGTTGCACGCGGCCACCTGGAAGGCGAACTGCCAGCCCAGGGTGTACGGCTGCACCAGGACCAGCACGGCGACCCCGATGCCACCCAGCACCAGCGACACCGCGGGACCGGCCAGGGCGATGCCGGCCTCGATGCCGGGCCGCTCGGCCTCGGCGCCCATCTCGGTGTGCCCGCCGAGCATCTCCAGGGTGATGCTGCGCACCGGGATCTTGTAGTGGCGGCTGACCAGGGCGTGGCCGAGTTCGTGCAGGAACACCGATCCGCACAGGGTGACGACGAATCCGAAGCTCACCAGGTAGATCAGGGAGACCGGGAGGTCGGGCAGCGCGTTGCGCACCACATCGGAGTAGATGACGGTCACCAGCACCGCCAGGACCAGCCATGACGGGCTGATGATCACCGGAACGCCCATGACGCGGCCGATGCGCAGGCCGGTTGTGGTCGGGCGGTTCGGTTCTTCATCCATCGCGTCGATGGTACGCAGCCGCCGACCCGCCGAAGCCACCAAGCACCGGCGGCGTCACAGGGAGGCAATACTGTGGGGGCATGTCCTCGTCGTCGGCTTCGGCCCCGGTGTCGCTGTCGCCCTCGCGCGCCAACGATTTCAAGTCCTGTCCGTTGAAGTACCGCTACCGCACCATCGACAAGCTTCCCGAGCCGACGTCCGCGGCGCAGGTGAAGGGGACTCTGGTGCACGCGGTGTTGGAGCGCCTGTACCACCTGGCCGCGGCCGAGCGCACCAGGCCGCGGGCGGTGGAGTTGGTGGAGCCGGAGTGGAAGCGGCTGAAGGATTCCGACGCCGACGCCGCCGCGGCGGTTCAGGGCATCGAGTCCGACTGGCTGGCCGACGCTCGCACCCTTGTGGAGACCTATTTCGAGACGGAGGATCCCCAGCGGCTGCAACCGGCCGAGCGGGAGTGCCTGGTGGAGGCCGTCACCGACGACGGGGTGCGGCTCAAGGGGTACATCGACCGGCTGGATGTGGCGCCCGGCGGCGAGATCCGGGTGGTGGACTACAAGACCGGCGGGCTGCCGCGCGAGGCGTTTCGGGCCGAGGCGGCGTTCCAGCTGAAGTTCTACGCCCTGGCGTTGTGGCGCACCAGGGGCGTGATTCCGCGGGTGCTGCGGCTGATCTACCTGAAGGACGGCCAGGTGGTGGACTACTCCCCCACCGAGCAGGAGCTGCGGGCCACCGAGCGGGCCGTGGACGCCCTGTGGCGCACGATCGGGCAGGCGGTGACCCGCGGCGACTTTCGTCCGAAGCGCAGCGGGCTGTGCGGCTGGTGCCACTTCAAGGATCGGTGCCCGGAGTTCGGCGGCACCCCGCCGCCGTATCCGCTGCCGATCACGGTGTTATTTGCGGCGCCACCAGATGCGCAGCATCCCGATCGGGGAGAAGCCGAACTCGGCCACCATGTCGAGGTATTCGACGGGTTCGTAGCCGAAGACGGCCTGGCCGGGGTGGCGCTGGCCGGCCACGGACAGGGCGCCGGCCCAGCTGGCGGCCGAGTCGGAGCGCAGCGTGAACACATTGGATATGCCGACGCCGCCTCCGCCGAGGTTGAGGACGGCCCCGCCGATCAGCTCGTCGCCGCTGTAGCCGCCGACGACGGACACCGTGGGGTCGTTGAGGAGTTCGGGGACGAACAGCGGGTCGGAGGGGTACTTGTCGTCGTCGGCCCACAGGCGTTCCCACTCGGACAGCGCCTCGGGGTCATCGATGACGCGCCATCGTTCGTCGGCGGCGGCCGACGGAGCCGCGGCGTCGCCGGGACGGTGGATCCACTGTGCGTAGAAGAGCTCGAAGAAGCCGTGGGATGTCAGGTCCAGCAGGTGGAAGCTGTCCTTGATCGAGCAGCCCGCCGAGTTGTCCACTCGCGACAACATGTCCTCGACCGTGGCGCGGTCGTCCAGCGTGACGGCGTCGGGGTAGAACCGCGGGGTGCGGCGCGGGCTGGTCCAGGCGTGCTCGCCGAGCTCGCCGGGCAGGCCGTGGGCGGCGCACATCGATTGGCACCAGGCGGCGTTGTTGGCGGCGGCGCGGGCGACGAGTTCGGTCGACATGGCCACATTGTGCCGCACCGGGGTTCGGGGCTCACGCGAGTTTCGCGGCGAACTCCACGGCGATCAGGGAGCGCTTCATGAACGCCGCGTAGTCCTTGTTGATCGCCTCGATCGGGTCGTCGGCCATCACGCGGGCCACGGCGGTGAGCAGACCGGTGCGGATCGCCGTCATGATCCAGCCCGCGGTCAGCCGGGCGTGGCGCTCGTCGACCTGTCCCTCGGCGAGGATCAGCTCGGCGAGCAACGCCTCGATCTCGTCGCCGAGTTCGCGGGCGCGCACCTGAAGCGCCCGGGAGTCGGCGACCACCTGCCAGAAGCCGCTATAGCGCTCCCGCAGGCCCAGCAGCGGGTGCTGTTCCTTGATGTGGGTCTGCACCATGCGGCGCACCGCCCACACCACGGTGCGTCCCTTGGGGCGGGTCTTGATGGTCTGGGCGAGCAGCTCGCGCGCCTGCGGCATCCGGTCGAAGAACATGTCCTCCTTGCGGGCGAAGTGATTGAACACCGTCACCTTGGACACGTCGGCGGCCTCGGCGATCTCGTTGACCGTCACGGCGTCGAAGCCTCGTTCCCCGAACATCATCGTGGCCACGTCCGCGATGCGTTGCCGCGTGGCGGCCTTCTTGCGCTCGCGGCGATCCGCGGTCGGGGTGTCGGGCGAGGCGTCCATTCCCTCACTATACCGGCACTTTACTCGGTACAAGACTGAACCTGGTAAAGTCAATCCCATGAACGAGAACTCAACCCTCACGAAAACCCGGTTCGACGCCGACGTCGTCGTGGTCGGCGCCGGCCCCGCCGGCCTCATGCTGGCCTGCGAGCTGCGGCTCGCGGGCGTCGACGTCGTCCTCCTGGAGCGACTGTCCGACATCGACTCCACCATCAAGGCGGGCGCCATCAACGTCCCCACCGCCGTGGCGCTGGATCGCCGCGGGCTGCTGGAGGCGGCCGAGGCCGTCCAGACCGCGACCCTCGAGAAGATGTTCGGCGGCGCGGACGGCGCGAAGCAGCTGATGAGCGTTCCCCGCCACATGGGCCACTTCGCCGGGATCTGGTTCACCGGCGAGGAGATCGACGACACCGACCCCGACTTCGCGGGGCTCGGTCCCGCCGGCGAGGTGCGGATGGTGATGCAGGCGCAGCTGGAGGAGATCCTCAGCGAGCGCGCCGCGCGGCTCGGGGTCGACCTGCGGCGCGGCGTCGGCTTCGAAGGCTGCGACGCCGACGCTGACGGCGTGACGGTGACCACTTCGGACGGCGAGCTGCGCGCGGCGTGGCTGGTGGGCGCCGACGGCGGGCGCTCGCCGGTGCGCAAGGCCGCCGGCTTCGACTTCCCCGGCACCGACGGCGAGATCACCGGCCACCAGATGGTGGTGGACATGGACGGCAGCGAGGGCCTGCGGCGGGGCTGGAACACCACCGACACCGGCGTGTACGTGTTCGGTCCGTTCCCCGGTCGGGTCCTCACCGTGGAGTTCGGCGTGCCGAGCCTCGACCGCGACGCCCCCATCACCGTCGACGAGGTCCAGGCCAGCATCCGTAACGTCACCGGCGTGGACGTCACCGTCACCAAGATCCACAGCGCCACCCGCTTCACCGACAACGCCCGCCAGGCCTCCACGTACCGCAAGGGGCGGGTGCTGCTGGCCGGCGACGCGGCGCACGTCCACTCCCCCTTCGGCGGGCAGGGCCTCAACCTGAGCTTCGGGGACGCGATGAACCTGGGGTGGAAGCTGGCGGCCACCGTCCAGGGCTGGGCGCCCGAGGGCCTGCTGGACACCTACACCACCGAGCGCCACCCGATCGGCGCGTGGGTGCTGGACTGGAACCGGGCCCAGGTGTCGATCATGCGGCCCGACCGCCACGCCCGGGCCATGCGCGCGGTCATGGCCGACCTGTTGGAGACCGCCGACGGCTCCACCTACGTGTCGAAGAAGATCTCCGGGATCTGGCAGGGCTACGACATGGGCGGCGGTCACCCGCTGGTGGGCGACAGCGCCGACAACCTCAAGCTGGCCGACGGCAGCGCGCTGAACGACCACCTGCGCGAGGGGCGCGGGCTGCTGCTGGACCTGTCGGAGGACGCCGAGATCCGCGCGGCGGCCCGGGGCTACGACGGCCGCGTCACGACCGTCGTGGCCTCCACAAAGGAGGCACCCGCCGCGGCGCTGCTGGTGCGCCCCGACGGCTACATCGCCTGGGCCGGCGACACCGCCGAGGGGCTCGACAAGGCGCTGGCCGCCTGGTTCGGCTCGCCCGCCTGAGGCGTCATCCCTTCCGAATACACCCGCCCGCCGAGGTCACGGATACACCGTGATGTCGGCGGGCTTCTCCGTCGACGGCGGGACCCGGTAGTGGCCCAGGGTGTACTGCATGATGTCGTGGAACGCGTTGCCGGTCACCGGTCCGCCGCCACCTCCGGGGGTGTAGGCGAACACCGCGACGGTGTAGCGGGGCTTTTCGGCGGGTGCGAAGCCCACCATGGACGCCACCTCGCCGGGCGCGTACTTGCCGTCGCGCACCAGCTGGCCGGTGCCGGTCTTGCCCGCCACGTTGTACCCGTCGATGCGGGCCAGGGTCCCGGTGCCGTCGGGGACCACCACGGGCCCCTGCAACAGGTAGTGCAGGTCCTGGGCCGTCTTCTTCGTGAAGACCCGGTGGGTCGACGGCGCGTCCAGCGGGTGCTTGGTGCCGTCGGGCGACACCGTGCACTTGACGACGCTGGGCTGGACGTACATGCCGTCGTTGGCGATGGCGTTGTAGCCGGCGGCCATCTGCAACGGCGTCACCGCCACGCCGAGACCGATCGGGATGGACGCGAAGTCGCTGCCCTGCCAGGTCTTCGGGTCGCGCACGATGCCGTCGGCCTCGCCCGCGATCCCCACGCCGCTGGCGGAGCCCAGCCCGAACTTCTTCTGGTACTTGTACAGCCGCTCGGCGCCGAGCTTCTTGGCCACGTCGATGGTTCCCACATTGGACGAATAGGCCAGGATGCCGCCGATCGTCATGGGCCGCGTCACGTGGTAGTGGGTGTCGCGGTAGGTGTTGCCGCCCACGGTCTTGGTGGGCGCCACCATGACCTGGCTGTCGCGCTTGATGACCCCGGAGTCCAGCGCCGCGCCCATCACGACGGCCTTGTGGATCGAGCCGGGCTCCACCACCGCGTTGGAGGCCCAGTTCACCCGGTCCTTGTCGTTGTACTTCAACGGGTTGGCGGCGTCGTAGCTGGGCGCGCTGGCCATCGACACCACCTGGCCGGTCTTGGTGTCCAGCACCACCGCCGAGGCGAACTCGGCGTGCTTGCTGGACATCGTCTTGGACAGGATGCGCTGCACCTGGTACTGCAGGTCCGAGTCGATGGTCAGCTCGACGTCGCTGCCGGGGTGCGCGGCGTCCTCGTGGTGGAAGCCGCCGGGGATCTCCTGACCGCTGGCGCTCACCTCGTACTTGCGGTCGCCGTCGCGGCCCCGCAGAGTGTCCTCATAGGACGCCTCGATGCCGGCCAGGCCCTCGCCGTCCATGCCGGTGAAGCCGATGAGGTTGGACGCCAGGTCGTGCCCGGGCACCTCGCGGCGCTCGTCGTAGGCGACGTGGATGCCCTGGATGTTCAGCTTCTGGATCTTCTTGCCCACCGAGACGTCCACGCCGCGCGCCAGATACTCGAAGCGTGACGGGGTGCCCTGCGGCGTCTTGCGGGGCTTCATGGCTTTCAACAGGGTGGATTCGGGGACCCCGATCAGCGGGGTGAGCTCGCGGGCCGCCTTCTCGCGGTCCTTGATGAGCGGCGGGTCGGCGTAGATGTAGCGCGCGGCGGCGCTGAAGGCCAGCTGCTGCCCCTTGGAGTCCAGGATGGAGCCCCGGGAGCCGGGGATGATCTCCTCCTGGAGGCGCTGGCTCAGGGCGTCGGCGGCGTAGGCCGCGGCGTCGGTCACCTGGAGCTGCACCAGCCGCCCCCCGGCGACCACGAAGATGAGCAGCACGATCGCCATGCCGAAACGCAGGCGCCGCTTGGGATTGCCGATGCGGGGAAGCCGCCGCTTGATGACGCTGCGAGGTGCCGGCTCGGGCGTCGGTGGACGCCGGGACGCGGTGGCGCGGCGCTCCTGCCGGGCGCGGGCGCTGCGCGC
>NZ_DASQPW010000078.1:0-35067 GCF_035643755.1 Stackebrandtia sp.
GACAAGGGCGACCGAGTGGACGCCAAGGGTTGCGAGGCGACCAAGCACAAGGGAACCATCCTCACCAAGTCCATCGACAAGTTCGTCCACAATCCGTAACCGAGCTTCATCCGCCCCGCCACGATGACCGTCGTGGCGGGGCGTTGGCGTCCGCCGCGACGCGGCCTGGCGTTCCCGCGCTACCCAATACTTCGGACATGCGGCTTTCACGAATCGATCATGCGTGGACGGTGGCTTGACGCCGATTGCTAGCTTGTGACGGCCTCTTGCCAGCACGACAAAACGAGGGATGTGCACATGCTTACTCATCGAGCGTTGCGCTCGAGCGCTCCACGCCGCACTGCGGATGGCAAGGTGGCTCCACCTTGCCAATGGTGACGGAACGCCTGCGAGGCATGAACATTGCGGTGGAGTCGCCCGATAGGACCGTGCGGGCGGCCGTCACGCATCACAGCGGGATCAGGGTGGACTGTGATGATGACGTGGCCGACGTCCACACCGAGGAGTCTTTGGCGACCCAGGTAGAAGCGGTTCTCACCGGTGCCGCACAGGGCTTCGACAAATTCGCCGAGGCGGTTCGGAGCGAGACACGGGGCGGCGGCAGCGCGGAACCTGAAGCACGCGCAGAGCCGCCGGTGACGGCGGCTCTGCCGATATATGTACGAAAGGAACGGTAACCGGCATGGCGGAACAAGACGACGGACCAGGCTCTGGGCACGGAGTCGCTCCAAATGCGCCTTCCGCTTTTGCGGCCGAATTGAGAAAGCAAGCGGAGAAGATCCGGCGGCTGGCAACAGGACGGCAGTTTGAACGTGAGCAGTACACCGTCGCGTGGAACGATGGGGATGTGGCGTACTACAAGGATCCCGATTTCCTTGACATAACATACTATCCCCTTACCGTCGAGCGTTACCAGCATGGCAGTACTGACAGTGACCCGAACGTGATGTATTACGTGACGGACTCCCAAGACGTGTACCACATGAAGTACGCGGAGACGGATTGGATCTGTGACCTGTTCGAGGAATTTACTGGAGTGACAGGGAAAGACCTCAAACCGATCTTTAACAAGATCAAGGGTGTCCCCGGGAAGCTGTGCGGTGACGACGATTGGACCAACGCAGATCAGGTAAAGGAACACGATCGGGAACATGCCGATGCGTTGGATCGTGGGTACGGTTCGTCCGCCACCGGTTCGGATTTGCTGCTGGGAAACGCCATCGCGGGAATGGATGACTGGACGGGCCACGCTGCGGCTACGTTCGCCACCGGATTCGAACGCAATGGCGAGAAGTGGAAGCAGATCTGCAAACACAACTATTTCCTCGCCAAGACAATCGAAGGCGGCATCGAGTCGCTGCTGGCCATCGCGTTGACGACACAACGAGACATCCTCGCCATCGCCGACGCCACCAAAAAGGTGCTGCTCCAGGTCGGTCCCGAACGAAACGACTTCTCGCTCTCGGACGCGCAGGCGGTGTTCACGATTACGCAGGCCGTGTTTGGCCTCGCGATCGCACCAGAAGTCGAGATTCCCGCTCTGATAGCGGCAGGATTCACGATCAATACGAACGTTCAAGCCCTTATCGACAGCCACAAACCCGTAGTGCCAAAGGCGGCAGGAGCCGGATTCACCATCACGGGAAGCACCCCACACCAGGTACTCGACAGTTTCAAGACCACGGTCCATGAATTGATGAACCACACGAACGACAAGATCACAGCGGTAACAGAATCACTCAAAGACGCCAACAACGCCATCGTGAAGAATCAAGACCGGTTTCAGGTGACCTTTGACCCAGGCGCGGTCATGTTTCCCGACCACGCCAACGGCGACCCCACGTCACCGAACCTGCTTGGCAAACCCAAAGACACCACAGTGGTGGCCGAGGACCTGGTGAAAGCAGTGGAGCAGTTCCCGGCGGCGACTAATCCGATTTTCGACGCCAACAAGGCGCTTGCGGGCACCGCCGGCGATGAGGACAACGTCACCTTCGGTGAATGTGCACTGACGTCACCGCGGCATGCGATGCAAGACTGGGGAAGGCTGCGGGATCTGCTTCAAGACTTCACGGCCCATAACGGGACACTGATCAGGAACGCGGGCGAGGTCATCGCGAAATACGCCAAGAAAGCCGGCGATCTAGATGACCTCACCGCCAAGGACATTAAAGCTATCGACAAACTCGATGACCTCCACGCCACCGAATCCGGACACAAGCACACCGCGGATTCGCGAGACCCCTCCTCAGCCCGCCCCAAGTAGCAGGAACCCCAGCCACCATGTCGGAGTTCGAAACCCGGTACCACCGCATGACCGTCACCGCGACCTCACCCGACGGTGAGATCACCGGCACGATGAACAACCAACTGCGGCTCAGCGTGACGTTCGTGCACGAGGACGCCTTCTACGACTACGATGGCGAGGCGCTGGCACACCAATTGGGTGCCCTCTTGCGTGGCCTTGACGCCGGACGACAACGCGGAGTCCGTGCGATCTACACCCAGGCGGGAATGACCGTCAGTGACTCCGATTCCCCACACTGGGACGCCAACGAACGCCGCTACCACGCCGGACTACGCGAGCTCGCCAGCCTGGGACACTCCGCGACAGGCGCGATCGAAATCGCCGCATTCGGCACACTCACCGGTCACCAGGTGACCATAGACTCGCATCACCTGGGCGACATGGAGTTGCGTGAGTTCCTAAGCCAGCTCCACGACGCCTATCGAAACCTGATACAAGATTTCCGAGAACAACAACAGCAACTGCTGGAACGGTACCTACCGGACTGACCATCGCTGCCCCAACCCAAAGACATTGTGGAGACTCAAGTGACCGACGGTCCAGAAGCCAGCGAAGACCCAACGTCAGGCGCCGCTAAGCGCCGATGGCCGATGTGGATCATTGCTGCCTGCGTGTTGGTGTTGGCAGTAGGCGGCGTGACAGCCTATGCGCTGGCGGGTAACGACGGCGCGAACAATCCTTGCGGGCCACAAGACCCCACGGGCGTGAAGACCCCGCACGTAAAGGCCACCGACCACCCCGAATGGCTCAAACTCGCCGATAGCGGCATGCAGCGATTCTCAAGAACGAGCTGGGTCATCGACCAGTCGGTCACCTTCGGGATCATGGTGAAGAACACGTCAAAGTACGTCCTATATGGCGCCACCATCGATGTTCAAATCCTCGACCGTGCGGGAAAGGACGTCACCCGGGAAGTGTCTGCGCCCAAACTAAAGGAGAACTCACACCGGCTTCGGAACCTGAATCTGCCGGTGGTGTTCCCGGGCCAGGAAGTGGGCATGGGAAATGACGCCTCGACATGGGAGTCGGTCGTCACCGACGAGGCCACCGGTAAACGCCGACACCCGAAGCCGTTGAACTACGACAAGCTGCGGATCAAAGTGAAACTCAAGTCAGGCGAATGGTGGGCGCCACACAACGACGTCCACATCTTCGCCAAGTCCACCATCACCAGCCCGCGCATTACTGACACTGAGCCTGCGGACAACATCCACTACCAAGAAGGGCCGCAGGCACAATCGGCGACCGTTGAGTACCGAGTTGACTCCTCCTCCTGTCACGACACGTCCGGTTACCTGCCCTCGGCCGTGGTCTACGACGACAAGGGGCACATCGTCGGCGGCGGTTCCTCCGGAACCAACGGTGACGGCAAAGCCACCGACCAGTACTCTCCAGGCAAAAACGACCCTATGGAAGTCGAATCGCTCGTGGTGCCCGGCAAGAACGTCACCGTCAAAATGTTCCCCTACATGAACCCCACCACCGCAAAACTCAGTAAGTAGACGTCACCGTCCGGAATGCTCCGGACGCCATACGTCAGGCCGACGGTTGGGGGGACGCAACGGCGTTCACCAACCACGACGCGGCTCTTGCCGTCTCTGGCACCTCGCGGAGCTGGCCGCCGTCGCGGGGAAGGGGGGCGCGGACGGTCCCGTGCCAGGCGCCCGTCATCAACATCACCAACGACATTCGGTCCCCCGGACGCCTGAAGCCGTCATTTCGTTTCACCACACTCTTGCCAACTCGCATATCGTGTATAGCGTCGCTGAATCGCCCCGAGGAAACCGTGATGCCCCCTGAGTTGGTAGCCGTCTTGACCTGGCTTGGCGTCGCCGTGGCGGTCGTGCTGGCGTGCTGGGTGCTGTGGAAGACCGCGCTGGGGGCGAGGCTGCGGGAATGGATGGCGGCATCGGCCTCCGTCCATGTGCGGTGGCGGCTGGCGGCCCTGGGGGACTACCACCAGGAGGTCCTGCGGCGCTATCGCTACGTGCCCCTGCCGTTTCGGTACGCGGAGAACCAGGCGGTTGAACTCGTCGATGCCTACGTGGAGCAGGACCTCGGCGCGCATCACAAGCCCTTCAGGGGGCGCATCGACCTGAGCGCGCGACGGCCGCTGCGCTATGTGATCACGGGAGAACCGGGCGCGGGCAAGACCGTGTTGTTGCGATCGCTGCTCAACAGCTGGGCCACGGACTTTCCGATCAAGGCGCTGCGCGTGCCCGTGCGGTTGCCGTTGGAGCATTTGGCGCCGCTGACGTATCGGCCCGACACCGCACTGCGGGACGCCATCGTGGCTTGCTTTGAGGCACATGGGATCGCGGCGCCAGGGCGATTCGTCGACCACGCGCTCGCCAACGGGCGACTGTCCATTTTGCTGGACGGGTTGGACGAGGTTCCGCTCGAGGCCCGGGAAGCCGTCGGCGACATCGTGAAACGCGCGGTGGCGAAGTATCGCGACTGCCACTTCGTCGTGACCTGCCGCGAAGCGGTCTATAAGGGAGCGCTCGCGGACGTCGGGTTCGCGGAACTGCGGCTGTGCGCGTTCGACGACCAGCAGATCGCGGCGTTCTTGAACCGTTGGGCGGCGAGGCCGGGCGGCGCCACGTCCAAGGTGGATGCCCTGGCCGCGGCGCTGTCGACCAACCCGCGGCAGTACGAGCTGGGGAAGAATCCGCTGCTGCTGACCTATATGGCGTACCTGTATGGACGCTCGGACTCGGCGGGCGGCCTGCCGTACTCGCGGTCGGCGATTTACGACGAGATGGTGGAACAGCTGCTCGGCGACGGCGACGCGCTGCCTCGCGACGCCAAACTGTTGGTGCTGAGCCGTTTCGCCACCGAGAACATGGACCTCTCCTCGGGGCGCGTCATGCCCTACGCGTACCTCGTTCGCACCATTATGGATGCCGTCGACGGGGCGAACAGGTCGTACGCCGATCGGCTCTTGAAGACGATCTCCGAGCGATCGGGCCTGCTGCGGCGCGTCGGCGCGGGGGGCTACGCCTTCGCGCACCTCACCATTCAGGAGTATTTCGCGGCGCTCGCCCTTGGCGGCGACGAAGACGGCGTCGTCGCCAAGCTGGACGAGAGCTGGGGTCCGTGGACCGAGGTGGTGAAATTCTGGTGTGGAACCACCCGCCTCAACGCGCTGACGGTGTGGAAGAAGGTCTGCGACATCTCCCTGACCCTCGGGTTCGCTTGCCTGGCCGAGGTTCGCCAGAACAACCCGATGTTCGAGACGGAGGGCCTGAAGGAGGTGAGCCAGATTCTGGCCACCGCCATCCGCGAGGCCGACAGCACCCTGATGCACGGGCAGGAACTCGAACGGTTGGCGACGCACCCGATCCTCGGCGCCATCGTGACAAACCAAGCCGCCATTGAACTCCACGACGCCACCGAACGCGGCAAACCCGAGGGCGCCCACGCCGACGCCATGGCCCAGATCCTGGACGCCGTGCCACGGGAGACCGTGATCCTGCGCCTCATCGAGCTCGCGCGAACCGATCCCGCCGCCCGCGAGGTGCTGGGCGGCATGGAACCCAGCTTCATCGTGAACATTGTCGAGACCAAGGCCGCGTCGGGAGACCTCGATGCGGCGCTGGAACTGCTCGACTTCAATGTGGAGGCGGCCGCGGCGTCCCGTTTCGTCGGCCTGCTCGCGCTGCTCACTTCGCATTGGGACACCGTATGGCGGCTTCCCGAAGCGGCATCGCGATCCGAGACCCTGCAGGCGCGCATGTCCTGGCATCTGCTGGCGCGGCTGTCGAACGGGGAGGACGAGGAGGCCCTGAACCGCAGCTGGAGCCTGTCGGCGCATCAGGGCGCCAACGACTGGAAACCCTTCGAGGGCGGAAGCGCCGAGAACATCGCCTACTTCATCGGCATCGTGGCCGAACTGGCGAAGCGGCGCACGGACCTCATTCCCCAGTCCCTGCGGCGCATCGATCCGAGGGCGGCGCTGCTGCTGATGGCCGACCAGCTCGAGGCGGCGGACATCCGGGACTTCGAGGATCGAGACTCCTCGCAGTCCATCGCGGACTGGATCAGGGAGCGGATGCTGAAGTCGGCCAAGCTGCCGTTCGAGTTGGTGGACGTGCTGCTGAACTCGGTCTCCCCCTCGATCCTCGTCAACTTCGTCAAGCTCGATCCGACCAACCCGTCGCTGATCATGAGTCTCTTCTGGACGGATATCGATGGGGGGTTCGTCGAGGACGAGGTGGGGGTCCCTGGGGACCTGCTTCACCTGCGTTCGCTGGTGCTCAAGGAGCTGGAAGTCCTTCGGGAGGCGGGGATGTCGCCGTACTCGCACCAGCATGCCTGAGGTTCCGTCGATCGCTGGTGGTCCCTGCATTCGGCGGGTTCGCATATCGTTGAAGGCGTCGTTGACGTGAGGGGATCGTGAATGCCGCCCGAGCTGGTAGCCGCGTTCAAGTGGTTGGGCGTGCCGACGGGTGTGGTCGTTGTCGCGGGGCTCGTCTTTCTGGTGCTGTGGAAGACACCGCTCGGTAGGAAGCTGTGGGAACGGTTGGCGGCGTGGGCATCGGTGCGGGTGCGGTGGAAGTACTGGACGCTGAAGCAGTATCGCGACGAGGTCCTGAAGCGGGATCGTCATGTGCCACTGCCGTTTCGGCGAGAAGAGCACGAGCCGATCGAACTCATCGACATCTATGTGGAGCAGGACGCGGGGACCGATCGCCAACCCATCAAGCGACGCATCGACCTCGGCGAGCCAGGACCCCTGCGGTACGTCGTCACTGGCGATCCTGGCGCGGGCAAGACACTGCTGCTGCAATCGTTGCTGTATCGGTGGGCCGAGGGCTTCGACCCCACATCACAGGTGCGAGTTCCCGTTCGGGTGGTGCTGGAGTCCCTGGCACTGCGGGCGAAAAGACCAGAGACCGCGCTGCGGGACGCGATCATCGCGTTCTTCGAGACGCGTGGAATCACGGCGCCGCAGCGTTTCGTCGACCACGCACTGGATCACGGGAAACTGTCGATCCTGTTGGACGCCTTGGATGAGGTGCCACGACAGTCACGGCACGCCATTAACGACATGGTCAAACACGCCGTGGAGAAGTACCCGAGTTGCCACTTCCTGGTGACCTGCCGAGCGTCGGTGTACAAGGGAGCGTTTCAGGAGTTCGCCGAGCTCGAGATTTGCGGGTTCGACGATGGGCAGGTGGACGCCTTCCTGGACAACTGGGCGGCGAGACCAGGCGGCGATGCCCATAAGGTGCTGACGCTGAAGACGGCACTGGCGGCCAATCCACGGCTGCGCGAGCTGTCGAGAAGCCCACTCCTGTTGACCTACATGGCATATCTATATGGACGGTCGGGTTCGGTCGAGACGCTGCCATACTCGCGAACCGAGTTCTACGACAAGGTCGTGGAGTACCTCGTCGATGACCAAAAGGACGGCCATCGCTTCTCGGGCGACATCAAGCTGATGGTGTTGAAACGACTCGCGGTCGAAACCCTGGATTCCGAACACGGACGCGTCATGTCCTATGAGTACCAGATCGACACCATCATGGACGTTGTCGTGGGATTCACGCACGAGGACGCCGAAACCCTGCTCAAGGCGATAACCGAGCGATCGGGGCTCGTCCACCGCGTCGAGGCGGGAGGCTATGCGTTCGCGCACCTGACGATCCAGGAGTACTTCGTGGCGCTTTCGTTGCGCGACAACGCGGACGCCATGCTCGCCAACGTGCGCCAGAACCTGGGCCTGTGGCGTGAGGTCGCGAAGCTGTGGTTTGGAGTCACACGATCCAACGCCAGGAGCTTGTGGCTTGAATTGTACAAAGTAGACAATGCTTTGGCATATGAGTGTCTAGTGGAGGTCCGCGGCACCAACCCGATGTTCGAGGTGGGCTGCCTGACCGAAGTCGACAGTAAGTTGGTCGCCGCGATTCGCGAACCCGACAGGACGTCCATGTACGCGCGCGAACTGGAGCTTCTGGCCGCTCACCCCGTCGTCGGTCCGATCGTGACAAACCAGGCCGCCATTGAACTCCACGAGACCACCGAGCGAGGCGAACCCGACGGCCGCTACGTCGACGCCATGGCAACGATCCTGAGGGCGGTCCCGTTCGAGACCATGATCCTTCGCCTGACAGAGCTGTCTCGGACCGACCCCACCGCCCGCGAAGCGTTGGACGGCTTGGAGGCCACTTTCATCGTCAACACGATCGAGGCGAGGGCCGAGTCGGGGCATATCGATGAGGCGCTCAAACTTCTCGACATTAATGTGGAGGCGGCGTCGGCTCCGCGCTTCGTCGCATTCTTCACGCGGTTGATGTTCCGTTGGGACGCCGTATGGACGCTCCCCGAGGCGGGGTCGGTGACCGAGACCCTGCAGGCGCGCATGGCGTGGCATCTGGTGGCGCGCATGATGAGGACCGAAGACGAGGAAGCGCTCAATCGGAGCTGGAGCCTGTCGGCCCATCAGCGCATGGACGACTGGAAGCCGTTCGAGACAAAAGGGACCACCAGCGTCACGTACTTCATGGGCATGGTGATGGAGCTCGCCAAGCGTCGGATGGATCAGTTGCCCCATGCGGTGAAGCGGATAGACCCTCGGGTCGCGATGCTCATCGTCGCTTCGCGGGTTGGTGAACAAACCGAGGCCCAAGACGTGATGCGAATGCTGGGACGTGAGTCCTCACAGTCCATTACGGACTGGCTCAAAGAGCGGATGCTCGTGTCGGCCAGCGTTCCCAACGACTTGGTGGAGGTGCTGATGAACTCGGTGTCCACGGAGACCTTGTCCGCCTTCGCTCGTGTGGCGCAGCGGCGGCCAGAGTCGATGATGAGGCTCTTTTGGTCGGACCTCGATGAGACCGTTGAGGCGCAGCCTCCATGCGACGAGCCCCGTACCCTGCGGTCCTTGGTGCTCAAAGAGCTGGATGACCTCCGAGAGTCGGGGGTGTCGCCATACTCCCACCATCATCGTTGAATGGGGCTCAAGAGGGCGGGCCTTGCCGTTTGAGTTGGCCGATGGGAAACCCGCGGTACGCCGTTACGACGGCACCTCCAACGCCACCTGGAGCCACTTCGCCAGTTCCCTTATCTCCCCGTCGATCGCGGCGCGCATCGTCTTGGTGAACGCCATGTCCTCGTGGATCGCGAACACCCGCAGCACCCCCGCCTTTTTGTCCACCTTGGCATCGAGCTTGCCGATCAGCTTGTCACCATAGAGGATCGGCAGCGCGAAGTAGCCCCACCTTCGCTTCGCGGCGGGCTTGTACATCTCCAGCTGATACTCGAACCCGAACAGCAGCTCCGCGCGCTTCCTGTTGTGCACCAATCGATCGAACGGTGACAACAACGCCGCCCGCCCCTGGAACGGCTGCCCGAGCTGGGCGGGATCCACCCGCCAGGTTCCCGCCACTCCCTCGACCACGGCCTCCTCGCCAGCCTCGCCGACGTCGGCGGGCTCCACGGGAACCTCGACGTCCTTGGCGCGCGCGATGCCCAGGCTGGACAGTCGGCGCTCGTTGCGGAGCCGCAGGGCCTCCGCGGGCGTGGGGATATCCGCGTCGGGGTAGATCCGCTCGGCCAGGTCCCACAGCCGCACCTTGCCCTGGCGGCCAGAGATCGCGACCTCCCCGCGCGCCAGCATGAAGTCCAGCAGCTTGGTGACGTTGCGGTTGTTTGTCCAGCCCGTCGACTCCCAGGAGACCGCGCAGGTGTCGGGGAGCTCGCGGGACGGCAGCGGGCCCGATGCCTCCAGGCGCTTCAGAATGTCGCGGCGGCAGGCGTCGTTGGCGGCCACCCAGTCGCGGAGCCGCTCCTGCCAGGGGCCGAGCTTCCCGTCGCCCGGCCACACCGCCATCGGGGCGCGGTACAGGGGCAGGTCGTCGCCGTGCCGATACAGGGCGCCGATCTCGAACAGCTCGCGGCGGGCGATGGCCGCGGGCAGCTGGTCGGTGGAGTAGGCGTGCCCGAGGCGGCTGTAGGCCACCAGGTCGGCGTTGGGCGCGATGGCGGCGGTGGGGTCGAGTTGCAGCAAACTCAGGCCCCGCACCGCTTCCAGCAGGTTCTTCGGGCGCTGCCTGGTGAGGAGCTGGGCGCGCACCGCGATGCGGCGGGCGTCGGCGCGGGTGAGTTCGTGGACGGCCATGCCGCGAACCTAGCCGAACCCGCCGACACGCGGGGCCGTCGGCGGGGATCGTTTCGGCTGGTCGCGGAGGCCCGCGCCACAGCACGTGGGTCCCGTTCGAAGATCATCAATGGATTGGCACGATGGGATGGTGAACGAGCCCCCGCCCTGGGTCGATGATCTCTTCGCCTTTCCGACCCCGCCCACTCTGGCCGCGCTGATCGACATCGCGTGGCAGGACGCATTTACCGAGGACGGCGCGTACGACGACGGCGCCGCGATCACCCGATTCGACTTCATGTTCGACCTGTCCAGCGTGCCACGGGCGCCCGAGGGATGGGAATGCGTCTATCCAGGGGCGGCCTGGCGATCGGACTACGTCCCGCTGCGGGCCACGCCCGAGCTGGTGCAATTCGGGAGCCTGGGGACGGGCGCCCACGTCGGCTGGGTGGTGTTGGCGCCTGAGCTGGGGAGGACGGATCACCCCGTGGCGCTGTTCGGGGACGACGCGGGGGCGTGGGTCATCGGGGCCGATACCCTCGGCGGTCTGGAATGGCTGCTGTCGAGGAGTCTGCGGTCATATCTGAGCGAGAACGATCGGACGCTGATCCAGCGGGTCTCCCATCGGCTGGGCATCAAGCCCGGGCCCGAGCTCGGGGTGGTGAACGGCCGCGCCCTCGAGGTGCCGCTGGAACCCGACGTCCCCGAGGGCTGGTGGTACCAGCCCGCCCGCGACGGGGTGGGCGTCGGGGTGCTGGCGCCGTCCGACGCCTTCGCCGAGCACGTTCGCATTTCGTCCGAACTGGACGAGGTTCTCGCCGAGTCGGATCGCCTGCTGGACAAGGGTTACCCCGCCAGCGTGCTGTTCGAGATCACCGACGCGTTCCACAACGACCCCGACCTGTTCCCGAAGCTGCGCGGGACCTGGGATCGCGCCTATCGCGACCTGGGCCGAGACTGGTTCGCCGAGCGCCTGGCGACCATGGCGGACATGTATTAGACGACCCGAGTTCGTGGCACTTCTTGTCGCATCTCGCGGGGACGTGGCGTGGGAGTCCGACGTGGAGTCAGGGGTTTTCAGTCCCCTTTGTTCGCCAGCTTTCCCAAGGCCCGCAAGCCCTCCAGGATCTCGTCGGCGGTCAGCGCGTTGTCGGGGTCGATGAGGCGCTGCATCGCGACGCCTCCCATCAGCGCGGTCTGCACCGCCCCGACGCTGCGGACCACGCTGTCGGGGATCTCGTCCTCGGGGATGCCCGTGAGCACCCGCGCCATCCCGCTGTGGCCCTGGCGCAGGCCGTCGGCCATCTGCTCGGCGAGTGCGGGGTCGCGCTGGGCCCGCACCGCCGCCTCCAGGCTCGCCACCCAGAACGTCTCGTGGGCCGCGAACGATTCGACCAGTGCCTGCCACAGTCCCGCGTAGACCTCGGACGGGTCGGCGTCGGGGTCGGCGGGCAGCTCGGAGGTGTCGGAGCCCAGGGCGCCCTCGTCGAGCGCCTCGAACATCGCCTGGTTGAGCAGCGCCTCCTTGGAGCCGAAGTGGTATCCGATCGCGGCCATGCTCACCTTCGCCTCGGAGGCGAGGTCGCGCACGGTGGTGCGCTCGTAGCCCTTGTCGAAGAGGCACTTCTTGGCGGCGGCCAGCAGCTTTTCGCGGTTTCCCATGCGCGGAATCCTAGCAGCCATCAGCGCAAACGCCTGAGGCAAACGCCTTGCACAAAATTCTGAGGCATTTGTCTTGCGCGTTTGCCCAAATCTCGGCTACGGTTACCCCGCACCCCACAACGAAGGGAAAACCCGCCATGAACCCCAAGCTCAAGAGCACCACCGCTGCCGCCGCCGGGGCCGAGCCCACCCGCGACCCCGCCCGCGTCGTCACCGCCTCGGGCCCCGTCCGCGGCACCGTCACCGACGCCGTCCGCACCTTCCAGGGCATCCCGTACGCCGCCCCGCCCGTCGGCGACCTGCGCTGGAAGGCGCCCCAGCCCGTGGCCGACTGGACCTCCGACCTGGACGCCACCAAGCCGGGCCACGCCTGCGCCCAACCCACCGACCAGCCGATCGGCGTCCCCGGCGGCCAAGAGGACTGCCTCTACCTCAACGTCACCACACCCACCACGGTGGACGGAGACCTCCCCGTGATCGTGTTCATCCACGGCGGCAGCCTGGTCTACGGCGACGGCGCCGGCTACGGCGCCGAGAAGCTCGCCGCGCGCGGCAAGGCCGTCGTGGTCACCATCAACTACCGCCTGGGCGCCTTCGGCTTCCTCAGCCACCCCGACCTCGACGCCACCGCCAACCTCGGCCTCCAGGACCAACAGGCCGCCCTGGAATGGTTGCGCCACAACGCCTCCGCCTTCGGCGGCGACCGCCACAACATCACCATCATGGGCGAATCGGGCGGCGGATACAGCGTCTGCGCCCACCTGTACGCGCCAGGATCGCGCGGCCTCTTCGACAAGGCGATCGTCCACAGTGCGGGATGCGTCGGCAGCGATGACGCCGCCATCACCCTGAAACAGGCCCAGGACAACGGACGCGCCCTCGCCGAGCGCGCCGACTGCGAGTCCGACGTCGACGCCTGCCTGCGCGCCAAGTCCACGAAGGACCTACTGGCCGCCTCCGAATCGGGCCACTCGGGCTACCGCCTCGTCGTCGACGGCGACGTCCTGCCCGAAAGCCCCGCCGAGGCCCTCACCTCGGGCCGCTTCTCCCACGTCCCCGTCCTCTACGGCGCCAATCGCGACGAGGAGAGCCTGCGCGTCGCGGGAGCGGAGCTGGCCAACGGCCCTCTCACCGCCGACGGCTACATCCAGCAGGTCACCGACGCCTTCGGCGCCAGGGCCGATCGCGTGCTCGCCGAATATCCGCTGTCGTCCTACGGTTCCCCGAGCGAGGCGCTCACGGCCGTCATGACCGACTCCCAGTGGGCACGACCCACCTTCGCCGCCCAAACCGCCGTGGCCCAACGCAACCCCGTCTACGCCTTCGAGATCGCGGGCACCGCCCCGGGCTTCCAGGGCTTCCCTCCCGTGAGCTTCCCGCTGGGCACGGGCCACATGAGCGAGCTGGCGTACTTCTTCGACCTGAAGCTGTTCACCCCGCTCACCTCCGAACAGGAGGAACTGTCTGACACGCTCATCGACTACTGGAGTTCCTTCGCCCGCAATGGAAGGCCGCACGCCGACAAAGCTCCGAAGTGGATGGAGTTCGGCGGCGACCGTCCCTTCACGATGCGCCTGTCGCGCGAGGGCATCGGCGGCGTTGACTACGCCGCCGAGCATCACGTGGAGTTCTGGAAGCGCCTGAACGGCTGATCCAGGGCAAGACCAGGACTGGTCCCACCAGCGACCCGATACAACGACATCGCCCGGAAATCAGCCCCTCGACCCCGGAGTAGCGATGCGTTCAACGATCAGGAAGTTCGGTCCCGCCGCGGTCGCGGCGGTCGCGATAGCCGGCGCGATCGCCACCGGCACGGCATTCGCGGACGCGGCGGGCCGGCCGACGGATGTCCCGCCCCCGTCGTCGGGCCGGACGCTCACGGTCGGCCCGAACGGCCAGTACGACACGATCCAGGCCGCCGCCGACGAAGCCCAGCCCGGCGACAACGTGGCGATCGAGCCGGGCGAGTACGACGGTGGCCTGACCGTCAACAACAGCGGCTCGGACGGCAAGTACATCACCTTCTACGGCGACGGCGGCGCCGCCGTGATCACCGGTGACGGCGGGGGCGACGACGGCCTGCTCGCCATCGGCGACAGCTCCTGGCTGCGATTCATCGACGTGACGTCCAAGGGCTCGAACGGCTTCGGCGTGCGGGCCAACGGAGCGCACGACCTGGTCTTCCAGAACTTCGGCGTGGACGGTTCCCAGGACGGCGGCCTGGTCCTGCTCGGGACCCAGAACATCCTCGTCGACGGCTGCGACATCCACGACACGAACGGGCGCGGCACCTCGGCGGACCAGGAGGCGATGAGCCTCGGCGAGGGTTCCAGCAACATCGAGGTCAAGAACTGCGAGGTGCACGACAACGGCGAGGAGGGGATCGACGTCAAATACGACGACGACGCCCAAGCGAAGATCCACGACAACGTCGTGACGGGGAACCGGGGCCCGAACATCTACGTGGACTCGTCGTCCAACGTGGAGGTGTACAACAACGTCTCGACCGGCACCACGAACGAGACCAAGGCCGGCATCGGCCTGGCCGTCGAGGACTACTCGTCGTCGCACAAGCTGGACAACGTCAAGATCTACAACAACGTCAGCTACGGAAACGCCCAGGCCGGGCTCGGTTTCTGGGTCGAATCCAGCGGCACCATGTCCAACATCCAGGTCGTGAACAACACGTTCTTCGGCAACGACCGCGGCGCCGTCGCCTTCGACGCCGACCAGTTCGGCGGCGACAACGTCCTGCGCAACAACGTCTTCGGCGAGGGCGACGTCTCCAACGACGACTTCGCCGCCGACCACAACGTTTCCGGCGACCCCGGCTTCGTCGACCCGGGCTCGGGCGACTTCCACCTGAAGGACGGCTCGGCGGCGATCGACGCGGGATCGAAGACCGGCGCACCCGCCTTCGACCGGGACAACAAGCCCCGACCCGCCGGGGACGGCTTCGACATCGGCGCCTACGAGCGTTAGGCCCGACCGATGAGACCCCTTCACCCCCCGAAAGAGACGAGGCAGCCCGTGCCAGTGACCGACAGAAATATACGAATCCGTGGACGCTCGTGGTCCCGGCCGCTCGTCGCGGTCGGAGCCGTCGGCGTCCTGGTGCTGGCCGGCACCGGCGCCACCGCCGGCGCGCAGGACGCGGCGTCCGGCCATTCGCAACCCCTGGGCGCCAAGGGTTCCTGGGACCCGCGCCAGCCCGGCCCCGACGACCTGTTCACCGCCGCCGACGGTTCCGCCGATTATTTCCGCTCCACCGTCCCGTCGGATGCGAAGCTCGACCCCAACTCCGACGCCATCGTCGACGGCATGGGCGACGACACGCCCCGCCTCAACGGCCCCGAGTGGCAGATCCCGATCTACACGGCCAGCAACAGCGACCCCGAGTACGACCCGTCCTTCAGCCAGGGCGACTGGGGATGCTCGGTCGGCGGCAGCATCCACATCCCCGACGACGCGGCGCGCGAGGTCCCGGACCCGGGTGACCAGTGGATCGTGGTCTACAACAAGGACGACAAGACCGTCAAATCCATCTGGGGAGCCAGCAAGGAGGACGGCACGTGGAAGGGCTCGTGCGGCGGCACCTGGCCGGCCGACAGTGGCGGCGGCGCCGAGTCCAAATCGGAGGGTGTCGGCACCGGCGCGGAGGTGCAGGCGGGCGCTGGTTTCATCCTCAACAGCGAGATCCAGACCGGGGTCATCAAGCACGCCCTGTACTTCACGTCCACCAACAGCTGCGGCAGCTTCCGCGCCCCGGCGGGAAAGTCGGACGGTGACGGCTCCGGCGACTCGTGCGTGCCGATGGGCGCCCGCGTCCAGCTCGACCCGTCGGTCGACTGCGCCGGGCTCGCCGGTGCCTCCGACGGCGAGAAGATGATCTGCGTCGCCATGCAGCGGTACGGCGGTTACGTGCTGGACAGCGGCGGCCCCGGACCCATCAGCGGGATCGGCGTGGCCGGCGACGACCTGACCGACCCGCAACGCTCGCCGTGGCGGCAACCCGGCGACGGCATGCGCGACGGCGGCATCCTCGACGGCGTCGGCCTGGACGGCTCCTCGGGCGCGCTCGCCGACATCCCCTGGTCCAAGCTGCGGGTGCTGTCGTCGTGGAACGGCGAGTGAACCGGCGGTTCGGCCGCGCCCGGTAGCGCCCGGGTCCAGTGATCGTCTCCTATCCTTTGCGCATGGACGTCGAGTTCAGCGGCGAGATCTGGTTCTGGCGCGGCCCCGCACCGTGGCATTTCATCACCGTGTCCGACACCGCCCGCGACGAGCTGGAGTCGGTGGCGGACACGGTGAGCTACGGGTGGGGCTGCATCCCCGTCACCGCGCAGATCGGCGACACGACATGGAAGACCTCGCTGTTTCCCCGGGACGGCGGCTACATCGTTCCCGTGAAGTCGATGGTGCGCAAGGCGGAGAAGCTCAACCTGGGGGACGTGGTGGACGTCCTGCTGAGCGTGGACATCTGAGGCGCCGAGCCAATTCGCTGGACGCGTCCGCCCGGCGGCGGCACCCTGGCACCATGCCCGCGTTCCTGCCAGGACTCGAACTCTCCCGCGCCCTCTACGCCGAGGCCGTGCGCCCCCTCCTCGAGCACCACTTCCCGACCCTGCGCCACTGCGCCGCCCGCATCGGGCCGGGCTCGGAGGTCCAGGGCTTCGACACCGCCACCTCCACCGACCACCACTGGGGCCCGCGCCTCCAACTCTTTCTGGCCCCCAACGACATCGAGCGCCACGCCGACGCCGTCACCCGGGCGCTGTCCGAGCGCCTCCCCAAGCACGTCCGCGGCTGGTCGACCCACTTCCTGGCCGGCACCGACCCCCACGACGCCTCCGACATACTGGCCGAAACGGACGGCCCCGTGAACCACCGCGTCGAGATCCTCGACAGTGCACAGTGGCTCCACCAGCGTCTCGGCGTGGACCCGACCCGCGATCTCACGGTCGGCCAGTGGCTGTCGACACCGCAACAGCACCTCGCCGAAATCGTTGGGGGAGAGGTCTTCCACGACGACCTCGACGCTCTCACCTCCGTCCGAAAGCGACTGTCCTGGTATCCCGACCAGGTCTGGCGTTACATTCTGGCCTGTCAATGGATGAAACTGTCCCAGGAGGAGCCCTTCGTCGGGCGGGCCGCCCAGGTCGACGACGACCTCGGCTCCGCCATCGTCGCCGCCCGCCAGGCCCGCGAATGCATGCGCCTGGCCCTGCTCATGTCGCGCCGCTACGCCCCCTACTCCAAATGGCTCGGCACCGCCTTCGCCCGCCACGTCCCCGACGTCGCCCCACTGTCGACATCCCTGCGCGCGGCGCTGTCGGCCACCTCCCACGCCGACCGCGAGAACCACCTGTGCGACGCGTACGAAAACCTCGCCCGCCGCCACAACGCCCTCGCCCTCACCGCCCCGATCGACCCCACCCGCCGACCGTTCCACAACCGTCCGTTCCCCGTCATCGGCGCCGACCGCTTCGCCCGCACCCTGCGCGAAACCCTCACCGACCCCGCTCTCAAATCCGCCGACTACGCGGGCGCGGTCGACCAGTGGGCCGACAACACCGACTTCCTGGGCCACCACGCGGCCATCGGCGCGGCCGTGAAGGTGTCGAACCCGCGGTCGTCAGGGGCGGGCGGCTCCATCTAAAAACCCTGGCGACGATCGCCCCGGCCGCCTAGCATCGGCCCACGTGAACCCGATATCCGCCGCCGACCTGCGCGCCGCCTTCGTCAACTGCTCCAAGCGGGAGGCCACCGCCGTGGTGCTTCCCGAGCTGGACGCCGTGGCCTGGGAGGATCTCGACTTCCTCGCCTGGCGCAACCCGCGGATGCCGCAGCGCGCGTACGTCGCCTGCTGGGTCGGCGATCGCCTGGTGGCCATGGTGTTTCGCGCCGCCACCCGCCGCGCCGGCGACGGGGCGATGCGCACCTCGATGTGCGAGTTCTGCCATACGGTGCATTCCGCGGGCGGCGTCACCCTGTTCACCGCCAACAAGTCGGGGACCGCGGGGCGCCGCGGCGACAGCGTCGGCACCTACTTCTGCGCCGATCTCGACTGTTGCCTGTACGTCCGCGACAAGAAGCGCCCGAAGCGGGTCCAGCCACAGTCGACGATGACGGTCGACGAACGGATCGAGCGGCTCACCGAGAAGCTGCACGGCATCGTGTCGCGGGTGCTCGAGCCGACCAGCACCTAGGACGGGACCCGTCCCGAAATCGACCTCGGACCATGGAACCCATGAGTTTCGTCGACGCCATCGCCAGCGGATTTCGGCAGTACGCCAACTTTCAGGGACGCGCGACCCGATCGGAATACTGGTGGTTCCAGCTGTTCTCCATCCTCTGTTACGCCGCGCTGATCGCCCTGGCGATCTCGCTGCGATTCCCTGGCCTGATACTCGTCTACTTCGGCCTGATCCTCCCGAGCCTCGCGGTGTGCGTGCGGCGCCTGCACGACACCAACCGCAGCGGGGCCTGGTGGTTCATATCGTTCGTGCCGTTCGTGGGCGGCATCATCCTGCTGATCTTCATGTGCGAGGGCAGCGATTCGTTCGACAACCGCTACGGTCCACAGAGGTGATCGTCGGCGGGCGACCGCGCGACATAATCGTCCGATGCCGAACTACGAGGACGTCAAGGACGCGCTGCGCATCGCCTACGACAACGACGCGGACGCCCGCGACGCGATGGCCGACGCGGCGTGGAAGCGATCCGAGCGGGAGGACTTCGCCGCCCTGCTGAGGATGGCCGCCGCGAGCACCCTGTTGGAGATCGGCGCGGGGCACGGCGTCGGCGGGCGTTTCTTCGCCGACGAGGGACTCGCCGTCACCTGCGTCGACCTGTCGCCCGAACTGGTGGAACGGTGCCGCGCCAAGGGACTCGATGCCCGCGTCATGGACTTCTCGAACCCCGATTTCGAGGACGTGTCGTTTGACGCGGTGTTCGGGATGAACACCCTGCTGCACGTGCCGCGCGCGGAGCTGGAGGGGATTTTGCGCTCGGTGCGGCGGGTGTTGAAACCCAGCGGGCTGTTCTACTGGGGACAGTACGGCGGGCGCGAGTCCGAGGGGGTGTACGACGGCGACAGCTGCGAGCCGAAGCGGTTCTTCTCGTTCATGACGGACGAGCGCATCCAGCGAATCGCGTCGTCCATATTCGACGTTGTTGACTTTCACGTCGTCCCGCAGGGAGACGACGACTTTCACTACCAGGCGCTGACGCTACGCCGCGGCTGAGTTCCACTCCTCGGCCAGCACCGACCAGACCTGCTGGTCGCGCCGCCCGCCGCCGCGACCGGGGTCGGAGGAGCGCAGGGTGCCGTCCAGGCTCATGCCCAGGCGCTCGGCCACCGCGATGCTGGGGGCGTTGTCGGCGATCGTCCACCACTCGGCGCGGCTCAGGCCGCGCGCGCCGAACGCCCAGTCCAGCAACACCCGCACCGATCTGGTGACCAGGCCGTGGCCCTCGGCCGACGGCTCGAGCCAGCAGCCGACCTCGCAGACGCCGCTCTTGACGTCGAAGGCCACGAACATCACGCCGCCCACCAGGGTGCCGTCGCGCCAGATGCCGAAGATGCGCTTGCCGTCGTGCGCCTGGCCGTTGGCATAGCGCCCCAACACTTCGCGGGCCTCGGCGAGGTTCTCGGCAACGAAGCTCGGGCCGACCCATGGCCTGATGTGCTCGCGACAGCGGTCCAGATTGGACAGGAACTCCTCGGCCTGCCAGACCTCGAGGGGGCGCAGCTGGGCGTCGTCGGTGAGCGAGATGGCGAACATGCCCGGAATCGTATGGCGGGCATCCCCGCCGCGCAACGGCGAATCGCGGAATCCGTAGTCGACCCTATTCGTCTCGGATGGAGAGTTGCGTTGTCAATGCACAATGCGTGGTTACTTGTCCCCGAAAGGAATCACCATGCGCTCACCTCGGACGTGGATCGTCGTCGTTATCGCCGCATTCTTTGGCGTGGCGTGCTCCAGCGGCGGGGAGGATCACGCCAAGAACGACAACAAGGACAGGACCGCCTCGGCCAGCCCGTCCGCAAGCGAGAAACCTGGCCCGAAAATAGAGGACGAAAATACTGACAAGGAGTCGGACTTCGACGACGGGATCAGGAACGCGTGGTACGGATGCCACAAGACGACGTGCAGTAAGCAACGCAAACCCCACCTGTACTGGACGCGCAAGATCTATAGAGAGGTTCGCGTCGACGACGCCACCATGATCACGTACATCATGGTGAAGGGTGCCAACAACGTTCCTGACGACATCTTGCAAGACCTTCCGCGCTGGTTCCAAAACATGGCCGACGATCCCGACAGCGAATACGACTGGAAACTAACTGACGCCGAGACGAACAAGTCGGTAAGGATTCCGACGAAGAAGCGTAGGACTTCGATCGCGATGCCCGACGTGGTGGGCGAGACCGCCAACTCTGCGGTCGCCAGGATTGCCGATGCGGGCTTCCCCTACGGCCAGGTCAATGTGGAGTCCGACAACGGAAAGATTGTGGTGCTGTACGGCAACTGGACGGTGATCGCACAGTCCGTGTCACCAGGCGATTCCGTCAGTACCAAGGACTTCATAACGCTGACGGTGACAAAGTAGATGGTCGCTCATTGGCCCTCGGAGCGCAGCGTCTCCTTCAGCTTGGCGATCGCGAAGCCCCACGCCTGGCCGGGTTCGACCTTGCCGGGGACCGTGATCTCCTCGGGGTTGGTGAGGACGTCGACGAGGACGGGGCCGTCGTGGGCGAGAGCCTCGGCGATGCCCGAGCGAAGCCGCTTGGGTTCGGAGATGCGGATTCCCTTGGCGCCCATGGCCTCGGCGACGGCGGCCAAGTCGGGATTGGGCAGGACGGTGCCGAACTCGGGCAGGCCCGCCTGTTCCTGTTCGAGCTTGACCATGCCGAGGCGGTGGTTGTCGAAGACGATGAGCTTCACGGGCAGCTCGTAGCGGACGGCGGTGAGGATGTCGCCCAGGAGCATGGTGAGGCCGCCGTCGCCGCAGAACGCGATCACCTGGCGGTCGGGGTGGGCGGTGGCGGCGCCGATCGCCTGCGGCATGGCGTTGGCCATCGACCCGAGATTGAAGGAGCCGACGAGGCGTTGGCCCCGCTTCAGGTGGACGAAGCGGGCCAGCCAGACCGTGGACATTCCCGTGTCGGCGGTGAAGATCGCGGTGTCGGCGGCCTGGTCGTTGACGGCGGCGGCCACCGCCTCGGGGCGGATGCGATGGCCGGGGTTGTCCAGACCCGAGCGCAGCCTGCCCGTGATGTGGTGCTCGTAATCGGGGTCGGCCAGGCGCTGCTGGCCCTGGTTCCACTCGGCGTAGGCCGCGCGGGCCCGCTGGAGGTGGTGGCGGGTGGTGCGGGCGTTGAGCTTGGGGAGCAGGGTCGCCAGGGTGAGGTCGGCGTCGCCGACCAGGCCGAGGTCGACGGCGGTGCGGCGCCCGATGTGGGAGGGGTCGGTGTCGACCTGGATCACCGTGGCGTCGTCGGGATACCAGTCGCGGTAAGGGAAGTCGGTGCCGACCATCAGCAGCAGGTCGCAGTCGTCGAGGGCCTGGTGGGCGGCGGGGTTGCCGAGCAGGCCCGTCTGTCCCACCTGGAACTCATTGTCCCAGTCGTAGGTCTCCTTGGCCTTCAGGGTGACCACGATCGGGGCGTGCAGGGCGTCGGCCACGCGCAGGACGGAGTCGCGGGCGCCGTGGGAGCCCGCGCCCGCCAGGATCGTCACCTTGTGCGCGGAGTTGATGCGGCTGGCGGCGCGCTCCAAAAGGGAGATCTCGGGGCCCGAGCGGTTGATCCCGGTGAAGACCCGCACCGAGGTGCCGTTCGGGACCGGTTGGGGGCCAACGTCTCCGGGGAGGCTGAGCACGGCGACACCGCGCCGCGACATGGCGGCCTCGATCGCCTGCTCCACCAGCTGCGGCAGCTGGGAGGCGCTGGTGATGGTGTGGTTGAACACCGACACGTCGCGGAAGACGTGGTCGTTGTCGACCTCCTGGAAGTAGTGCGAGCCCAATTCGGACAGCGGCACCTGGCCCGTGATCGCCAGGACGGGGGCGTGGCTCTTGGCGGCGTCGTACAACCCGTTGAGCAGGTGGATCGCCCCGGGGCCAACGGTTCCCGCGCACACGCCGAGCCCGCCCGTCAGCTGGGCGACGGCGCCGGCGGCGAAGGCGGCCACCTCCTCGTGCCGCGTGGCGATCCAGTCGATGCCGTCGGTGCGGCGGATGGCGTCGGTGACCGAGTTGAGGGCGTCGCCGACGACGCCGTAGACGTGGTGCACCCCGCAGTCCACCAGCCCGTCCACAAGGGTTTGGCTTACCGTCTTGGACATTCGCTTCCCCGATCTACGAGAATTGGTCGGCCGAAGAGTTCTCCCAGTAGCGTTTCCACCATTGTGGTGGCTCGGCGAGCAGCTGGCCGGGCTCGAGATGGTGGTGGATCTCGTCGAAGCGGCGCAGGGTCTGGTCGTCGGTGCGCCGCACCAACAGGTTGTTGTGCAACTGATCGGGGGACGTCAGGCCCATCGCGGCGATCAGCGCGTTGGCGCTGGCGACCGTCTCGCGCTGGAAGCGGAACACCCGCCGCGCCTTGTCCTCCACGACGAGGGCGCGGCTGCGCTTCGGGTCCTGTGTGGCCACACCGACCGGGCAGGTGTTGGTGTGGCAGCGTTGCGCCTGGATGCAGCCGACCGCCATCATCATGGCGCGGGCGGCGTTGGTGTAGTCGGCGCCCTGGATGAGGCGCTTGACGATGTCGGCGCCCGAGGCGACCTTGCCGCTGGCGGCGATCTTGATGCCGTCGCGCAGCTCGCAGCCGATCAGGGACTGGTTGACGATGATGAGGCCGTCGGTGAGCGGCATTCCCATGTGGTCCTCGAACTCCAGGGGCGCGGCGCCCGTGCCTCCCTCGCTTCCGTCCACAATGATGAAGTCGGGCTTGATGCCGGTGGCGATCATGGCCTTGCACAGCGACAGGAAGTCGGTGGGGCGTCCCAGGCACAGCTTGAAGCCGACGGGCTTGCCGCCGGTCTCCTCGCGGAGCTTCGCCACGAACTCCATCAGGCCACAGGGGCCGGTGAAGGCGGAGTGACCGGGCGGCGAGACGCACTTGTGATACGCGGGAACGCCGCGGGCGGCGGCGATCTCGGGGGTCATCTTGGCGGCGGGCATCACGCCGCCGATGCCGGGCTTGGCGCCCTGCGACAGCTTGATCGACACGCACTTCACCTGCGGGTTCGCCGCCTTGTCGCGGAACTGTGCCAGGTCAAAGCGGCCATCGCTGGAGCGGCAACCGAAGTAGCCCGAGCCGATCTCCCACACCAGGTCGCCGCCGGGGCGCAGGTGGTATTCGCTCAGCCCGCCCTCGCCGGTGTCGTGGGCGAAGCCGCCGAGCCTCGCCCCGGTGTTGAGCGCCATGATCGCGTTGGCCGACAGCGATCCGAAGCTCATCGCCGAGACGTTGAGCAGCGCCATCTCGTACGGTTTCGAGCATTGCGGGCCGCCGACGGTGACGGTGTGGGGGTCGTCCGGCGGGGACACCGGGGCCATCGAGTGGGCCAGGAACTCCTGGCCCACTTGGTAAACGTCCAGCTCGGTGCCGAAGGCCTTCTCCTGGTTGTCGCCCTTGGCGCGCTCGTAGATCAGCGAGCGGGCGTCGCGGTCGAAGGGGCGCCCGTCGGTGTTGCGCTCGATGAAGTACTGCTGCATCTCGGGGCGCAGCGCCTCCAGCGTGAAGCGGAGGTGCCCGAGGATGGGGTAGTTGCGCAGGATGGAGTGCCGGGTCTGGGCGAGGTCGGCGACGCCGACGACAGCCAGGAACAGCAGCGGCAGCGCCGCGAACAGCCACCACCACGACGCTCGTGCGCACAGCACCACCGCGGCGGCGGCCAGCGCGATGGCCGCGATCGGCGTCAGGAAGCGGATCATGGCCCCAGACCCTATCGCTTGTCTGGGTGCGGGGACACAGTATCTACTGTGGCGAGATAAAAATTGCGCGTTAGGAAATATTGCGGATTACGCAATTTTAGGTATGCTTGCGCCATGACGATCCGGGAACCACCCGCGGAGGGGCTGCGCGAGCGCAAGAAGATCGCCACCCGGCAGGCCCTGAGCTGGGCGGCGCTGCGCATGGCCATCGACAACGGCGTCGACCGGGTGCGGGTGGAGGACATCGCCGCCGAGGTCGGCGTCTCGCCGCGGACGTTCAACAACTACTTCTCCAACAAGTACGAGGCGATCTGCGGGATCGTCAGCGATCGGGCGGTGCGCGCCAAGGAGGTGCTGCTGTCCCGGCCCGGCGACGAGCCGCTGTGGACGTCCATCGAGCACCTGGTCCTTCAGCAGTACGAGGGAGCCACCGAGGAGTCCCGCGAGTGGTCCGTCCGCTCCCGCGCGGTGTTCGAGGAACCCGTGCTGCGCGGCGAATACCTCAAGACCACCGCGCTGCTCAAGCGCTCCATGGTGGAGGCGATCGCCGAGCGGCTCGGCCTCGACGCCGAGGTCGACCTCGCCCCGCACATCGTCGCCGGGGCTGTCGCGGCGTCCATCGAGGTGGCGCTGCACCGCTGGAGGGACACGTCGCCCCCGAATGACCTGACCGCGCACCTGCGCCGGGCGCTGGCCGAGGCCGCGCGCGGCGTCAACCTACCCGGGACCACAAGGGAGAAATGAGATGGACGCACCGGTGGTGATCGCGGGAGCGGGCCCCAACGGGCTGATGCTGGCCGCCGAGCTCGCCGCGCACGGGGTCACGCCCGTGGTGATCGAGAAGCTGACGGCCACCAGCCGCGAACCGCGGGCCAACGGCATGGTCGGGCAGGTGGTGCGGGTGATGGACCAGCGCGGCCTGTACGAGCGGTGCACGGGGCAGAGCGCGCCCCCGCGCCCGCAGCCCCGGTTCTTCTTCGGTGCGATGCCCCTGGATCAGTCCGGAGTGGACCAGAACTCGCTGTACACCATGGGTGCCCCGCAGTACAAAATGGAGACCGAGCTCCAGGGGTGGGCTCGGGAGCGGGGCGTGGAGGTGCGACGCGGACACCGGATGACGGGGCAGACCGACGACGGCGAGGGCGTCACCGTGGAGGTGACCGGCCCCGACGGCGCCTACTCCCTGCGCGCCGACTACCTGGTGGCGGCCGACGGCGGGTCCAGCCCGACGCGCAAGGCCCTGGGCATCGAGTTTCCCGGGGCCACCGCGCCGCTGCTGTCGCGCGTGGCCAACGTGCGCATCCCCCGGGAATGGATCGGGCCCGACGCGTCGCTGCGGGTGCCCGGGCGCCCCGTCGTGCCGCACGGGTGGAACCGCACCGACAACGGGCTGTTCGTGTTCGGTCTGACGAACCCCGAGGCTCCGGTGGTGGGCACCAACGAATGGGTGGAGGACCCGTCCGATCTCGACACCCCGCTGAGTCTGGAGGAGCTGTCGGACAGCGCGGAACGGGTGCTGGGGTACCCGATCCCGCTCCAATGGCCCGACGGTGACGGACCCTACTTGCGGCGCAAGAACTTCGGCGTCAACACCCGCCTGGCCGACCGTTACCGCGTGGGGCGGATCTTCCTGGTCGGCGACGCCGCCCACGTGCACGGCGCGGCCGGGGGACCGGGGCTCAACCTCGGCATCCAGGACGCGGTGAACCTGGGCTGGAAGCTGGCCGCCGTGCTCACGGGCCGCGCCGACGCCGCGCTCCTGGACACCTACGAGACCGAACGCCGCCCCGTCGCCGAGCGCGTCATGACGCAGACCCTGGCGCAGCAGGCGTTGTCCGCGCCGGGGCCGCGGGTGACGGCGCTGCGGAAGGTGTTCGGCGAGCTGCTGGAACGCCCCGACAACGCCCAGTTCGTCGGGGATCTGATGTCGGCCGCCGACACCCGCTACGACATGGGGGGCGCGGACCATCCCCTGGTCGGCGGCTTCGTCCCCGCGTTCACGCTGGACGACGGGCGCGGCGTGGATCGGCTGCTGCCCGCGGGCCGCGCGGTCCTGTTGTGCCTCAACGGATGCGACCTGGAATTGCCAGTCTGGAAGGACACGGTGGAGGTCGTGCGCGCCGAGGTCTCCGACGCACCCGCGGCCGCGCTGCTGATCCGCCCCGACGGTTTCGTCGCCTGGGCCGGCGACGACAACGACGACACGGGCCTGACCGAGGCGCTGAACACCTGGTTCGGCGCACCCACCCTTGAGGAGCAATTGTGAACGAAACCATGGGGGCGCTTGATGTCCCCGGAGCAACCCTGTACTACGAGAAGCGCGGCAGCGGGCCGCTGCTGGTGTTCGTGGCGGGGGGCAACGGCGACGCGGGGCCCTTCGGCGGGGTCGCCCGCATCCTGGCCGACCGTTACACCACGGTGGCCTATGACCGTCGCGGCTTCTCCCGCAGCCCCGTGGACGGTCCCGTGGACAACTCCCAGCGCGTCGCCACCGACCTCGCGGATCTCGCCGCGCTGATCGACGAGCTGGGGGGCGAACCGTCCTATGTGTTTGGCAGCAGCTCGGGCGCGATCGTGGCGCTGAACTTCCTCAACGCCCACCCCGACAAGGTGGCGAAGGTGGTGGCGCACGAGCCGCCGCTGTTCTCGCTGATCCCCGAGGGCGAGGAGATCCGCCGCACCATGGACGGCGTGTACGAAACGTTCCGCGCCAAGGGCTACGCCGCGGCCATGGGCGAGTTCGGCAAGGCGATGGGCATCGGCGGCCAGCGCCCGACCCCCGGCGGCGACATCCCCGCGCCAATGAAGGAAATGCTGGCGCGCATGGAGCACAACCTGCCGTTCTTCCTGGAACACGAGCTGCGGGTCTACACCGGAGCCGTCCCCGACCTGGACGCGCTGGCCTCCCGCCGCGACCGGATCGTGCTGGCGGGCGGCGAGGACTCGCGCGAGTTCCCGCCGTACCAACCGAACAAGGCGCTGGCGAAGCACCTGGACCTGACGATCCAGGAGTTCCCCGGCGACCACGCCGGCTACGGCCCCAGGGCCGCGGAGTTCGCGGCGCGCCTCGCCGAGGTCCTTTAGGCGGCGGCGGGTTCGAGCTCGGCCGCGTCGCCGCGGACGGGCTCGGGCTCGCGCGCGGCCGCCAATCGGCGTTCGCGGGACGGCTCGGCCAGCAGGTTGCCGACCGCGGCCAGGACGCCGATGCCCGCCACCAGGAACCACCAGGTGCTGCCCAGGTACTGCAGGGCGAAGCCGCCGAGCGCGGGGACGATCAGCATGGACGCCTGGAACGACAGCGCGAAGGTGGCCTGGTACCGGCCGCGCATGTCCACGGGGGACAGCTCGGCGATGGTGGCCATCTGCGCGGGCGTCTGCAGCATCTCGCCCAGCGTCCACACCACCACGGCCGCCATGAACAGCGCCATCGACGAGACCATGCCCGTCACCGCGACGCCGACCGTCCAGAACATCGACGCCAGGATCAGCACGCGGGTGTGGCGCCTTCCCTTGACCAGCTTGGGGATGAAGAGCTGCCCGATGACGATCACCACGCCGTTGACGGCGATGACGACGCCGTACTGGGTCTCGCTGACGCCCACCGCGTGGGTCTGGAGCGGCAGCAGGCCGAACAGTGAGGTCTGCATGAACGCGGGCAGGAAGCTCAGGCCCACGAAGGCCAGGAAGACGCGGTCGCGGGCGATCACCCGCAGCGAGCCGCGCGGGCGGGCGCCCTCGGCGCCGCCCGGCGCGAGGGCGGGGCGGCTTTCGGGCAGCTTCCAGGCGATGACGGCGATCGCCGCCGCCACGGCCGCGGCGTTGATGCCGAAGTTGAGGCGGAAGTCCACGGCCGCGGCCAGGCCCGCCAGCAGGGCGGCTCCCGAGAAGCCCACGTTGATCGCCCAGTAGTTCAGGTTGAACGCGCGCACCCGCTCGGCGGCGGGGACGATGTCGGTGATCATCGAGGTGAACGCGGGGCGCGCCGCCTCGCGGGCGGCGGCCGACAGCGCCATCAGGATCGCGATGGAGACGGTGGAGGTGAAGAAGATCAGCGCCACGAGGGTGACGAAGGTGAGGATGTGGGAGGCCAACAGCATCCGCCGCCGCCCCCAGCGGTCGGTGAGCACGCCCGAGATCTGGTTTCCCAGGATCGCTCCGACCCCGCTGAGGCTCACCATCACGCCGACGGTCGACAGTGGAAGTTGACGCGAGATCGCGAGGTACAGCGTCATGTAGATCTGCGCGAAGGAACCCAGGCGATTGATCAGGGTGACCGTCCACAAGTGCCAGAAGGCACGTGGGAGCCCGCCCGCCGTTTCGGTGAGCCAGGCGCGGACCGTCCGCATGATCGACCTCCGGGGGGGGGTAAGGGGTTGGTCGGACAACGTTCATTACACGTCAGGTGGGGTCGGAATGTCGCGTCCATTGGCCGTGTGCTTGCTCACCGGGCATGACGGGCGCCACGTCCGAATATCACTTGTGGACGCAGCAATGTGTCCAGCATGTGGACACTCGAGGAGCCCGCGTTCGGGCGCGGGCGACGAGGCCGACACCGCCCGCGGTCACATCGGGCGCCCAAAGGCGGCTTCACGGGTCGGCTGGTGCCGCGACGATCGGATCGGGCAGGATCGGGGACATGACTGCGACCCTGGTGCTGCTGCGGCACGGCGAAAGCGAGTGGAACGCCAAGAACCTGTTCACGGGCTGGGTGGACGTCGACCTCACGGAGGCGGGCGCCGAGGAGGCGCGCCGCGGCGGTGCCCTGCTGCGCGAACACGACCTGCTGCCCGACGTCGTCCACACCTCGGTGCTGCGCCGCGCCATCCGCACCAGCGAACTCGCCCTGCACGCCTGCGACCGCCACTGGATCGAGGTGAAGCGCTCCTGGCGCCTCAACGAGCGCCACTACGGCGCGCTCCAGGGCAAGAACAAGGCCGAAACCCTTGCGGCGTACGGCGAAGAGCAGTTCATGACCTGGCGACGCTCCTACGACGTCCCGCCGCCCGTCATCGAGGCCGACGACGAGTACTCCCAGGTCGGCGACCCGCGCTACGCCGCCCTGCCGCCCGAGCTGATGCCCCGCACCGAGTGCCTCGCCGACGTCCTCGACCGCGCCCTGCCCTACTGGTACGACGCGATCGTCCCCGACCTGCGCGCGGACAAGACCGTCCTGGTCGCGGCCCACGGCAACTCGCTGCGCGCCATCGTCAAACACCTCGACGGCATCTCCGACGCCGACATCTCGGGCCTCAACATCCCCACGGGCATGCCGCTGCGCTACGACCTGGACCCCGACACCATGCGGCCCACCACGATCGGCGGCCAGTACCTCGACCCCGAAGCGGCGGCCGAGGCCGCCGCGGCGGTCGCCAACCAAGGTCGCAAATAAGGCCACGTGCTGTTCACCTCTTATTCACTTTCTGCTCGCGCGGAAGAGGACGGCGTGGTTACGATCGAGCCGTGACCTCCACCAATCCGCCACCACGCGGACACGCCCCGCGGCGCACCCATGCCGCGGCGACCTTCGCGGTGGGCCTGGCAGCGGGGGCCGCCGGGGCGGCGGCGGGGTACGCCCTCAACCACCGACGCGCCGAACCCGCGGCGGAAACCCTCCTCGGCGCCGAGGCCTTCGCCCGCACCAACGCGGGCGCCTGGGCCAAGGTCTTCGACGCCCTGCGCACCGGGGTGTGCGTTGTGGACGGATACAACGAGATCGCCTACGCCAACAATGGCGCCGGGGCCCTCGGCTTCAAGGCGGGCCAGAGTCTCCACCCCGACTCGCTGCGCGGCCTCGCCGACCACGTCCGCGCCACCACCGCGCCCCGCCAGGTCGAACTCGAACTCGGCGACGCCGACGCCCCCACCGCCGTGCGCATCGACATCGCGCCGCTGCCCGAGGACCACGTCGCCGTCGAACTCACCGACATCACCGAACTCCACCGCGTCGAACGCGTCCGCCGCGACTTCGTCGCCAACGTCGGCCACGAACTCAAGACCCCGGTCGGCGCCCTCCAGCTGCTGTCCGAGGCCCTGGCCGACGCCGTCGACGACCCCGCCGCCGCCGCCCGCTTCACCACCCGCATCCAGCACGAGTCCACCCGCATGGCCCGCCTGGTCACCGAGCTGCTGGAACTGTCGCGGCTCCAGGGCGCCGAGCCCCTCCCCGCCCCCACCACCGTGTGGATCGACCGCGTCATCACCGAGGCCATCGACCGCAGCCGCACCGCCGCCGGCGCCAAGGACATCTCCCTGGTCCGCACCGGCCGCCGCGGCCTCGCCGTGTCGGGCAGCGAGAACCAGCTCGCCACCGCGCTGGGAAACCTCGTCGGCAACGCCATCGCCTACTCCCCGGAGGCCACCACCGTCACCGTCGACACCGCGCTGGACGGCGACACCGTCCGCATCAGCATCGCCGACGAGGGCATCGGCATCGCCGCCGAAGACCAGCGGCGCATCTTCGAGCGCTTCTACCGCGCCGACCCCGCCCGCTCCCGCGCCACCGGCGGCACCGGCCTCGGCCTGGCGATCGTCAAACACATCGCCGGTAACCACGGCGGCCAGGTCGACGTGTCCAGTATGCCCGGAAAGGGGGCAACGTTTACCTTGGCGTTGCCTTCAGTAGCCGCGCAAGCCGACAGAACTGCACCACACACGGGTGAAATTGACGCCAAGGTAACGGAAGACTAAGGAAGGTCCACAGTGACTCGCGTGCTTGTCGTCGAAGACGAGGAATCCTTCTCGGACGCCTTGTCCTACATGTTGCGCAAGGAGGGCTTCGAGGTGGCGGTGGCCGCGACCGGCAGCGAGGCCCTCAACGAATACGACAAGGCCGGTGCCGACATCGTCCTTCTCGACCTGATGCTGCCCGAGAAGTCCGGCACCGAGGTCTGCCGCGAGCTCCGCTCCACCTCCAACGTGCCCATCATCATGGTCACCGCCCGCGACAGCGAGGTCGACAAGGTCGTGGGCCTGGAGATCGGCGCCGACGACTACGTCACCAAGCCCTACTCGCCCCGCGAACTCGTCGCCCGCATCCGCGCCGTCCTGCGCCGCAACGCCGAGCCCACCGACCCCATGGTCACCGTCCTGGAATCGGGCCCCGTCCGCATGGACATCGACCGCCACGTCGTATCGGTCTCGGGCAACGAGATCCCCTTGCCCCTCAAGGAATTCGAACTCCTCGAGATGTTCCTGCGCAACTCCGGCCGCGTCCTCACCCGCGGCCAGCTCATCGACCGCGTCTGGGGCGCCGACTACGTCGGCGACACCAAGACCCTGGACGTTCACGTCAAGCGCCTGCGCTCCAAGATCGAACGCGAACCCGGCCGCCCCCGCTACATCGTCACCGTCCGAGGACTCGGGTACAAGTTCGAGTCCTGAGCCGGGCGCATCCGGGACCTAGCTCAGGGACTCAAACCACCTGACGACCTTCGCGGTGCCGATCTGGTTGGTCTCCAGGTGGGCGTGGTCGCCGAGATCGTTCAGTCCGACATCGACGCCTTGCTTGGCGAACTCGGAACGGCAGTAGCGGCTGTTGGACCCGGGGACTTCGGCGTCACCGGATGCGAAGTACAGGCGGGTGGGGGCCTCGGACGCCGCGTCGGAGCAGGTGCCGTCGGCGACCTCGAGTGCCCTGGCGAGATTGCCGGTCGGATGCGCGATCATGTCCTTGGCGTGCTTGGTCAGCAGCTTGTCGGGCGTGTCGGGCAGCGCCGCGACCACGTCCTGGGGGTCGTGCTCGCCATCGAGCAACGGGGGGACGGTCTTGTCGTACGGCGCGGCGAACACCTCGGAGGGGTCGCCGTAGATGTCGTTGGTTCGATCCCAGGACACGAGCCAGTAGGCCAGGTAGACCGTCGCCTCTTTCGGCGAGATGCCGCCCGAGGTGGCGTCGCGCAGCCATTGGCTCCAGTGGTACGCGCCGCTGATCGGCGCCAACGCCCCCACGGTGAACCAGTCGTCGCCGCCGTTGTCGAGCGAATCGGCCAAACCCGTCGCGGCGGAAGCCCCCTGGGAGAACCCGGTGATCATGACGTCGTGACGGAGCTGTCGACCATGGTGGGTGGTGTATTCGCGGGCGGCACGCAGCATGTCCACCGAGGCCGTCGTTTCGGACGGCACGTCCATCCACGGGTGTGCGCCGTCCCCGGTGCCCATGCCGACATAGTCGGGTGCCACCGCCGCGAAGCCGGACGAGCCGTAGGTCACCGCGGGCGCGATGTCCCAGGTGTCGGTGCCCGTGGAGGGGGCGCTGGATTTGGCCAGCTCCGTGCCGTGGGCGTAGGAGACGGCGGTGAGCTTGCGGGAATGGTTGTCCGGCAGGGCGAGTAGGCCGCTGGCGGTGACGTGTTTCCCGTGCGGATCGACGGTCCGATACTCCAGCCGATACAACTCCACATCGTATTCGAGCGAGTCGGTGGCGAAGCCGGCCTTGTCGAGGGCGGCTTTGGCATCGCCGACCGACATGGACCGCAGGTGATCCGCGGACACCAGGGTTCCGCGCCCCGCGTGCCCGGCCTTGGCCTGTGGGTCCGCCCAAGCGAAGCTCGCCGACACGCCGAGCGCGGCAACGGCTCCCGCGACGACCACGGCGGTCATGCTTCGGCGGATCGACGTGCGCTGAGGAGCACTTCCATGATTGGTGCGGGTCACTGTGGTCTCCCGTTCGAGTCGGCGGATGATGTCGCAAGTTTCGTCGCGACAACCCCTCATCCACATCGGGGATGACCCCGAACTCGTCCCTGACGGTCGTTCGAGAGGATGACGGGCGGCGTCCCAAATTCGTTATCTAGGTTGAGCAACGCCGCTGCCAGCGGATCTAGGGTGTTTTCCATGACTTACCTGGGAGCACCCGATGCTTGAGATTCGTAACCTTCACAAACGCTTCGGCGACACCGTCGCGCTGGACGGGGTCACGCTGACCGTGGAGCCCGGGCAGATGTTCGGGTTCGTGGGCGCCAACGGGGCGGGCAAGACCACGACGATGCGCATCGCCATGGGGCTGTTGGAGTCCGACGCCGGGGAGGTGACCCTCGACGGCGGGAAGATCGGCTTCGACCAGCGCGTCCGGATCGGATACATGCCCGAGGAGCGCGGGCTGTACCCGAAGATGAAGATCGGCGAGCAGATCACGTACTTCGGGGAGCTGCACGGGATGACGCCCGCGGTCGCCAGGCGGGCCACGGACGAGTGGCTGACCAGGCTGGGACTGAGCGAGCGGGCGGGGGACTTCGTGCAGGACCTGTCGCTGGGGAACCAGCAGCGGGTGCAGCTGGCGGTGTCGCTGGTGCACGAGCCGAAGGTGCTGATTCTGGACGAGCCGTTCAGCGGGCTGGACCCGATCGCCGTGGACACCATGGCGGCGGTGCTGGTGGAGCGGGCCCGGGCGGGGGTGCCCGTGATCTTCTCGAGCCACCAGCTGGATCTGGTGGAACGGCTGTGCGACTCGGTGGGGATCATCTCGGCGGGGCAGATGGTGGCCGCGGGCACCGTGAAGGAGCTGCGGCAGAAGGGGAACCGCAAGCTGCGAGTGGTGTTGGAGGGGGCCGACCCGTCGTGGGCGGACCGGCTGCCGGGTGAGGTGGTCAATGTGGCCGATGGCGAATGGGTCATCGACTCCACCGACGACGATCAGAAGTTGCTCGCCGCCGCGATGAACGCGGGACGAGTCGTCCGTTTTGGCTTTGACGAGCCGAGCCTCGTCGACGTTTTCCGAGAGGCAGTGGCATGAAGGGCCTGTTGATGGTGGCTCGGCGGGAGATTCTCGTCCGAGGCAAGTCCAAGAGCTACATCGTCGGCGTGTTGCTGATGTGCGTGGCCGTGATCGCGCTGACGCTGGTGCCGAAGCTGCTGGGAGGCGGGGACTCCTACACCGTCGGGGTGACCGGCAAGCAGTCGACGGAGTTGTCGGCGGCGCTGTCGCAGGCGGGCAAGCACTCCGACCTGGACATCACGGTCAAGAAGTACGGCGACGTCGACGACGTCAAGAAGTCCATCAAGGACGGAAAGACCGACGTCGGCATCGTGGACAACAAGACGCTGTTGTCCGAGGCGAACCCCGACCAGAAGCTGTCGGTGGTGCTGGACGCGGTGCACTCGACCATCGCCCTGCGCGGGCAGCTGCACGACGCGGGCCTGAACGACAGCCAGGTCACCAAGGCGATGAGCGTGCCTGCTCTGGAGGAGAACCACCTGGGCGGCAAGGACGCCGAGGCCAAGGCGATCATCGCGTACATCCTGGTCATCGTCCTGTTCTTCATGGTGATGATGCCGACCATGTACGTGGCCATGGGCGTGGTGGAGGAGAAGAGCAGTCGGATCGTGGAGATCCTGCTGTCGTCGCTGAAGACCTGGCAACTGTTGGGCGGCAAGATCCTCGGGCTCGGGGTCCTGGGCTTCATCAACCTCGCGGTGCCGATGAGCGTGGGCCTGCTGGCGGGCTCGGCGACGGGATCGCTGAGCGCGCTGCCCGCGGGGCTCATCGGGTACCTGTTGATGGCACTGGGCTGGTGGGTGCTCGGGTTCGCGTTCTACGCGTCGATGGCGGGCGGCCTGTCGTCCATGGTGTCGCGGCAGGAGGACATGAACTCCGCGATCGGACCGCTGACCATGCTGATGGTGGCAGGCTACGTGGTGGCGTCGATCCTCGTGTGGACGCCGACCGCGACGGCGACGCGGGTGCTGTCGTTCATCCCGCCGTTCTCGATGCTGATGATGCCCGTCCGCTCGGTCGTCGGCGACGCCGCCGTGTGGGAGCAGGTGCTGTCGGCGGGAATCCTGGCGGCGGCCGTGGTCGGGATGCTGGCCCTGGGCTCCACCATCTACAAGCGCAGCGTGATGCGCACGGGCAGCAAGGTGAAGTTTAGCGAGATCTTCACACGAACGGCCTGATCCGGATCGGACGAAGAATGCCTCGAGCCCTTGGGCTCGAGGCATTCTGTCGTTGCGGCGGCGGGACCTGCGGCGGCCACGCGCTGGGCGGCGGTTACGGCACCTGCGGCGGCCACGCGCTGGGCGGCGGTTACGGCACCTGCGGCGGCCACGCGCT
>NZ_DASQPW010000079.1:0-14277 GCF_035643755.1 Stackebrandtia sp.
TGACGAGATCGGCTATGCCACCGCGGCCGACGGGCGGCCGGGCTGGGTCGCGGCCATCGCCCGCGGCCCCGGGCATCCGAACACACTGGACGAATCCGTGCTGGCCCATACGTCCCCTGTGTACCTCGATTCCGGCGGCCGACGCGTCGCGCGGGCGGCCGATGCCCAGTGGTGCTTGGGTTTCCTCGACGCGCTGGAACGGTTCGTCGGCGAGCACGGACATTTCCACGCCGAGACCCGCGCGGCGCAGTACGGCGACTTCACGGCCGTGCTCGACCGCGCCCGCGCCCACTATCGGGCGGTGGCGGACAACCCCAGCGCCTGACCGCGGCCGAGGCGTTCACCTACATTGCGTGAATAGTTGGCTGCGCTGGATTCTTGTCGCGGTTTCGGGCGGGTCTTAGGGTGTGATGTGAGCGGGCCGCCGATGATTCGGGCGGCCCTTCCCCGGCCTCAAGAAATCGAGACATGCCCATGTATCTTTCCCGAATCCGCCGTTCGGCCGCCGTGATCACGGCGGCCGCGGCGATCCTGCTCGCCGTAGGCGCGACACCGGCTCAGGCCGCCACACCGGCCGCCACCTCGCCCCACGGCCACACCGCCCCGCTGTCGCCCGGGCACCACTCCGGCCGCACCACCGCGAACACCACCAGCACCAACTGGTTCGGGTACGCGGCTTCGGAGGGCGGCTACTCCTCGGTCGAGTCGACCTGGGTGGAACCCGCCGTCGACTGCTCCCAGGGCGGCCACGTGGTGTTCTGGGTCGGCCTGGACGGCTGGGGTTCCGGCACTGTGGAGCAGACCGGCTCGGGCGCCGACTGCGACAACGGCCGAGCCTCCTACTACGGCTGGTGGGAAACGTATCCCGCCAATGCGATCCAAAGCTACGACGACACGGTGAGGGCCGGCGACCAGTTCTACGCCAAGGTGACCTTCCTCGGCGGCAACGAATACACCCTGTACCTGGAAAACAGGACCGAGGGGTGGACGCGCAACCAGGACGTCTTCGGCGCGCAGGGCGCCTCCAACGCCAGCGCCGAGGTCGTCGGGGAAACCCCCAGCTACAGCGGCGGCAACGCGTCGCTGCCCGACTTCAACAGCGCCACCTTCACCGACAGCAATGTGGACGGCAGCCCGATCGGCAACTCCCGCCCGGACGCGATCGACCTGGTGCGAAACGGCGACCTGCTCGCCAGCACCGGTTCCCTGAACGGCGGCGGTGACGCGTTCGCCGTAACATGGCAGCGAAACTCCTAAAAGGGATTGCGCCCCATGACATACCCGGATCCATCCGGACAGTTCCAGCCGTCGCCAATGACTGGAACACCGGCGCCCCCCACACCGTACGGTTCGATGCCGCCCGGTGTCGGGGTGCCCGGCGCCAGGCCGAAGTCCGTCACCGCGGCGGCCGCGCTCATGGTGGCGATCGGCATCTTGTCCACTGTGGCGGGCGGATTCCTGATGTGGGAACTGTTCACCCTCCAGCCCGGCATGAGAAGCAGCTGGGAAGCCCAAAGGACCGTCGGCATCGTCATCGGATTCGGCTTCCTCCTGATCGGGCTGGGTGTCATCGGTCTGGCGCTGGCGGTGCTGCGCGGACGCCAATGGGCCCGCGTCATCACCTTCGTCGTATATGGATTCTTCATCTGTGTCGGCGCCGTCGGCCTGCTGCTTTTCGCCACCGTTTTTCAGGAGTTCACCTCGTCCAACACCATTAAGGACACCATAGGCACCTCCGGGGCGGTGACGATGCTGCTCGTGATGATCGCCGGGGTGGTCCTCCTGGTGCTGACGGTCGTGCTGCTGGCCCTACCGGGCGCCAAAAGGTTCTTTCGCTAGGAGACGACCACTTTCAGCGCCTCGCTCGTGCCCGGGTCGGCGAAGACGTCGTAGGCGTCGGCGAAGTCGTCCATGGCGAAACGGTGGGTGATGAAGCGACCCACGTCGATGCGCCCGGTGGTGACCAGGTTCAGCAGTGTGGGCGTGGAGTAGGTGTCGACCAGGCCGGTGGTGATGGTGATGTCCTTGTCCCACAGGTCTTCCAGGTGCAGGGTGGCCGGTGATCCGTGGACGCCGATGTTGGCCACCCGCCCGCCGGGGCGGATCAACCGCGTGCACAGTTCGAAGGTCGCGGGGACCCCGACAGCCTCGATGGCCACGTCGGCGCCGAGTCCGTCGGTGAGCTCGTTGATCCGCTCGACGGGATCGTCGGCGCTGTTGTTCACCGCCACGTCGGCGCCGAAGTCGCGGGCCGCGGCGACGCGGGACGCGGCCAGGTCGACGGCGATGATGCGCGCTGGGGAAAACAGTCTCGCCGTCATGATGGCCGCCAGCCCGATCGGTCCCGCGCCGACCACCGCGACGGTGTCGCCGGGGCGGATCTGTGCGTTGAGGACACCGACTTCGTAGGAGGTGGGGATGATGTCGGCCAGCATGAGCACCTGTTCGTCGCTGACGCCGGGCGGGATCGGGTAGGTGGAGTTGTCGGCGAAGGGGACGCGGACGTATTCGGCCTGGGTGCCGTCGATGCGGTGGCCGAGGATCCATCCCCCGCCGCCCAGGCACTGCCCGTAGCGGCCCTGGCGGCAGTAGTGGCAGTGCCCGCACGCCGAGACGCACGACACCAGGACGCGGTCGCCCGGTGTGACGTTGTTGACGGCACCACCGGTTTGGGTGATGGTGCCGACGGCTTCGTGGCCGAGGATGCGGCCGTCGGTGACGGCGGGAACGTCGCCTTTGAGGATGTGCAGGTCGGTGCCGCAGATGGTGACGGCATCGACATGGACGATGGCGTCGGTATCGTCTTCGAGTTTGGGCTCGGCCACCTCTTCCCACGCCTTGACGCCGGGACCGTGATAGACCAGTGCTCGCATGACAAACACCTCCAGTTTCGTTGTGTGGTAAACGAAGCCTTTCGCCAACGCCAGGCCCGGGCCAGGGGCGGACGAGCCCTGCTGTGGCGCCGATTCGCCGTTGGGCCCGGGGGCGAAGGTCCCTTTCCGGTCACGGCGCCCGCAACAAACGGGCCACCGGGTCTACCTCGGTGCCCAGCGCCGCGAGGCGCAGTTTGGCGTCGACGGCGACCACGCCTTCGGGCCCGGCGATGATCGGATTGAGATCGAGTTCGGCGATCTCCGGGACGTCCTCGGCCAGCCTGCCCAGCCGCAGGATCAGGTCCTCCAACGCGGCGATGTCCACCGGCGCCGAGCCCCGGTATCCGGTCAGCAGGGGCGCCGCCCGCAGCGCCCGCCACATTCCTGTGGCGTCCACATCGGTCAACGGGAGGAGACGGAAAACCCGGTCATCGAGCACCTCGGTGTTGACGCCGCCCATTCCCAGCAACACCAGGGACCCGAACAGGGGGTCGTGGACCACGCCGGCGGCCATCTCCACCGTCCCCTTGACCATCGGCTGGACAAGCACCGCGGGCCCGGGGTCCGCGAGCGCGATGGCGATGCCGTCGTACGCCGCGCGAACCGCGGCGGCGTCGCGCAGATCGACGTGGACCGCGTGGCGTTCGGTCTTGTGAACCAGCGCGGGGTCGGCGGCCTTGAGCACCACCGGGTAGCCCAGTTCACCGGCGGCCTCGACGGCCGCCGACGCCCCGGTGACGATCCTGCCGTCGATCGCCGGAATGCCATAGGCGGACAGCAATGCGGCGGCCCGATCGGGTGGCAGCCACCCGCCGCCGTCGATCAGGGCCCGCGTCACCAGGTCGCGTGCCGCGGTGGCGTCGATGCCGGGCAGGTCGACGTGTCGCCCGCGCGGGGCGCGCCGCCACGCGGCGTAGTCGGCGGCGTGGCCCAGCGCGGCGATCGCGCGTTCGGGCAGGTCGAACACGGGCACGCGGCGGGTCCCCAGGACCGTTGGCGCGTCGGTCATTCCCAACACGACGGCCGCCATCGGGATGTCACACCCGTCGGCCGCGAGACTCAGGGCCGCGATCGAACCGGGGACGTCGTTGGTTCCGGTGGCGGCGAACACCATGACGATCGCGTCGATCTCGCCGCTGGCCGCGAGCTCGTCGACCGTGGACCGCAGCGCCTGCGGGGAGGCCGCCGCGCCCAGATCGATCGGGTTGTCCACACTCGCCGCCCCACTGGCGATCCCGTCGAGCCTCGAGGACAAGCGAGGCGACAGCCGAGGGATCGACAGTCCGGCGTTTTCGGCGCTGTCGGCGGCCAGCACGTTGATGCCTCCGGCGTTGCCGACGATCGCCGCCCGGTTGCCCGCGGGCAACGGCTGATCGACCACGACGCGCGCGGCGTCGAGAAGCTCGCCGAGGGTGTCGGTCCTGATGACACCGGCCTGCGCGAACAGGGCGTCCACCGCCACGTCGGGCGCCGCGGCCGCGGCGGTGTGAGAGGCCCCGGCGCGACGCCCCCCGGCCGAGCGGCCGCTCTTGACGGCCAAGACCGGCTTCTCGCGGGCCACGGACCGCGCGACGTGAGCGAACTTGCGGGGGTTTCCGAACGATTCCAGGTAGAGACACACCGCGCGGCAGTCCGGATCGTTCTGCCAGTAGGCGAGCAGGTCGTTGCCGCTGACGTCGGCCTTGTTGCCGAGCGACACGAAACTGTGGACGCCTATGCCCGCCGCGGCGGCATGATGCAATACGGCGATCCCGACGGCCCCGGATTGCGACGCCAGCGCCAGTCCACCCGGTCGGGGAATCTCGGCGGCGAAGCTGGCGGCCAAACGAATCCGGGCGTCGGTGTTGATCAGGCCCAGACAGTTGGGTCCCACGAGCCGCATGCCGTGGGACCGGGCGCGGTGCACCAGCTCGCGTTGCACCGCGGCGCCGTCGTCGCCCGCCTCGCTGAATCCGGAACTGATGATCACCGCCGCGTGCGCTCCGGCGCGTCCGGCCGCGTCGACGACAGCGGTGACGGCCGCGGCGGGAACCGCGACGACGACCAGGTCCACGGGGCCGGGAAGCTCGGAGAAGGACGCGTAGGCGGGCTGCCCGGCGACGGTCTCGGCCGTCGGGTGAATCGGGTAGATCTCGCCGGTGAATCCGTAGTCGATGATGTTGCGCAGGATCCGGTGGCCGATGCCACGGGAATCGCGTCCGGCGCCCACGACCGCCACGGTCTTCGGCTCCAGCAGCGGCGTCAGGGAGTGCTGCTCGGCAAGGCGGTCACGTTCGGCGATATGCGCCAGGTCGCGCTCGCTCCACGCGGTCGACAACCCCGCGCTGACCACGCTCCCGGTCGGCGGCGTCAAGCCGTCGGGCGACAGGCCGCACATCACCTTCAACATGGCGAGATTGCTGGCCAGGATGTCGCCCGACAGGTAGGTGATGCCGCCGTGCCGGGCGAGGTCGGCGAGGCGCTCCAGCAGGAGGGTGCCGATGCCGCGGCCGTGCCGCGCCGCGTCCACGAAGACGGCGAACTCGGCACGATGCCTGTCGACCCGATGACGTTCGTACGAGGCGACCCCGATGATCTGGTCGTGCTCCAGCGCGACGATCGCGGCGAACTCGTCCGATGCCGGACGCGTCAGCCGCTCGACCTCGCGATCGATGCCGCCCTCGCCGCTGGTGAAGAAGCGGGAACGCAGCTGCTCGGCGCCGGCTCGCCGGTGCAGGGCGTCCAGCCCCTCGGCGTCGGCGGCGTCGACCTCGCGGATCTGAACGACGCGGCCGTCGCTCGTCAGCGCGTCGGCCGGTGGGTAGGCGGGCGGGTCTTGGGCGATCACGGTGGCCTCCTGTCGGCGAGGGGACCGGCCGCGACGTCGACCCATCCCGAGCGCGGCCCGGAATCGACGTCACCGGCCGCACGAGTCGATCCTGCTGTCGGCGGCCACCGCCACGCGAGGGCCGCCCGGGTCGCCACCGGTGGCCGTTGGACCCTGCCGGCTGCCGGTGAACGTCCCTGGCCGGTGGGGACGGTGGCTTCTCGCCGGGAATCGAATCCGTGGATGAGATGGATGTGACATCACCCGTTAGCAGGAAGGAAGACTCATGTCCGCTTCCGTCGTCGTGGCCGTAGACAAGTCCGAACAAAGCATGTCCGCAGTGGACTGGGCGGCCGCCGAAGCGTGGCGCCACCAACGTCAGCTGGTGATCGTTCACGTGCTGATGTTCCCGATGGTGGACCTGCCCGAGATCTCCGCCGAATACGGCAGGCAGATGGCGGGCGATCTGCGCGCCGAGGCACTGACCCTGGTGGCCGCCGCGGAGAAGCGCGCTCGCGACATCGCCCCCGATCTCAAGATACGCAGCGAGATCCATGATGGATATTCGGCCGCGGCGACGTTGTCGCGGCGATCGAGGAACGCGGCGCTCATGGTGCTGGGGCGGCGCGGCAGCGGGCGCTTCGCCGAGTTGCTCGTCGGCTCGACCGCCGCCCAGGTCACCGCGCACGCCGTGTGCCCGGTTGTCGTCATCCGCGACAGCCACCGCCCCGACGCGACATACCCCGGCCAGGTGATCGCCGCCGTGGACGGCTCGCCGTCGTCCCAGCCGGTGCTGGAATTCGCCTTCTCGGAGGCGGCGGCCCACGACACCGGCCTGGTCGCCATCCACGTGTGGGAGGACCCGTGGTCGTCGTCGTTCGCCGTGGTCCCGCCCACCGAGGATGAACTGTCGGAGGACCTCGATGAGGCCCGGCGCATGTTGTCCGAGGCGCTTGCCGGCTGGCGACAGAAGTTTCCCGAGGTCGCGGTGACCACCGCGACGCCACGCGGCGCGATCAATCGCACCTTGAGCGATCTGTCGGTGGGCGCGCGGCTTCTGGTGGTCGGGTCGCACGGCCACGGACAGTTCGCCGGAATGTTGCTGGGCTCCACCAGCCAGGCGATGTTGCACTACGCCCAGGCGCCGGTGGCGGTCGTTCGCCTGCCACGACAGTGACCTGCGGGGTCGGCACGGCCCGGTCGCCCCACGCCATCCCGGCGTGGGGCGACTGACAGGGTGTTCAATCTCGAGGGACGTCGGCGCCCAGCATCCGCTCGCGGGTGGCTTGTAGACGCCTCACGACCACGCCGAGAAAGCACTCGTACAGTCCCGCGCTCATGCCGGGTTCGGTGACACGCAGACGGCGGATGGCCGCCGCGTCGAACGCCAGGGCCAATACCCGGTCTTGCGCCACCGCACCGAAGCGCCACGTGTATGGAGGCACCAGCCAGGACCAACCCAGTATCGAATCGGGGCCGACGGTCTCGATCGCGACCGGCTCCCGACCCGGGTCCTCGATCTGGATGGTGACATGGCCCTGGCACAACAGCCAGAACCGGTTGGCGGCACCACCCTGATGGAAGATCGTGTCGCCCGCGCGGAAGGTCGTCCTGTGCGACCACATGGACAGTCGCTTCACATACGTCTCGTCCATGCCGTCCAGAAAGGGGTGGGTCGTGACGAGATCAGGCGTGGATGTCACTGTTCCTCCCGTTCAACAGCAGCGCGACGCGTTCGGCGATCGACGGATCGGCCGACTCGGACAGAACGGCCACCGCCGCCACCAGGTCGGCCATGCGTTGGTCCAGCCGTTGGAGACGTTCTTCGACGTGAGCGGGTGCGTCCGGCCGCTCGAAGATCACTTTGCTCATCGCTTTTCTTCCGATACTTCAGTGGGCATGAGGACGGAGCGGCGCCGCGCCGCTTGAAGCCGCCTGAGCAGCACCTCGCACACCTTCTTGACGAAGCGATATCCCAACTCGGGTTCGCTGTCCAGGAATCGCGAGAGCCGATCGGTGTCCAGGTAGACCGCCGACACATCCGAGACGGTGACCGCACCGAAGTGCCACAGGTGAGGCGGAAGCAGCCACGACCAGCCGATCACGTCCCCGGGTCCCAGCGAGTCCACGACCACCGTGCCGTCGTCGATGTCGACGAGGCCGCGTTCTATCACCCAGCAACCCCGGGCGTGCGTGCCTTCGTGAAACAGCCGCTGACCGGCCTGGTACGTGACTTCGCGGCCCGTGGCACCCACAAGGGACAGTTCCTCGTCGGTCAGGGTCGAGAAGAATTCGAAACCGGTCAGGAATCCTGAGTACGTCATGACGGTCCTTTCTGACGGGGCGACAAGCCAAGCCTCGTCGTGGCTCGGTCGCCCCGGCAGGGGCGAAACGCTCGCGCCCGCGTGGACCTGTGGACGCCGTTGTCCGGAGGAGGCGGGGACTTTCGGCCCTGGTTGACCGAATCGGGCACACGTTCGTCACGGATGTGTTGCTCGGGGCTACCGAACGTGCGATGATCTCGGGTGGTGGGGCGAACCGTGACTCGTTTCAGGAGCGGCAGTGGTTGATGTCGATCCACCAGCTGACGAGGAAGCCGACTCAAAACCCGTGAGGGCAAGACTGACGGGCCTGCGGATCAACGAGCAGTTGACCGAGCTGCAGCAACAGCTGGCGGAGATTCTGCGCACCCGTGACCAGATGCAAAGCCTGCTGGACGCGGTGATGGCGGTAGGTGCGGGGCTCGAGCTGGACTCCACCCTGCAACGCATCGTCCAAGCCGCCGTCGACCTGGTCGACGCGCACTATGGGGCCCTGGGGGTGCTCGGCGGTCACGAGGGGTTGTCGGAGTTCGTGTACGTCGGCATCACCCGACGGCAGCGGGCACGCATGGGGCATCTTCCCGAAGGGCACGGCCTGCTCGGCCTGCTGATCGAACACCCGCGGGTGATTCGGGTCCCGGAGCTGGGGAAACATCCGGCATCGGTGGGTTTCCCCGCCCATCATCCGCCCATGAAGAGCTTCCTGGGGGCGCCGGTCCGGGTGCGTGACGAGATCTTCGGCAACCTGTACCTCACCGACAAGCAGACCGCCCCCGAGTTCAGCGCCGATGACGAGGTGGTCCTCCAGGCCCTGGCCACGGCGGCCGGCATCGCGATCGAGAACGCCCGGCTGTTCGGGCAGGCCCAGGCGCGGCAGCGCTGGATGGAGGCGTCGGCCTCCGTACGCGCGGGCCTGATGGCGGGCACGTCCGCCGAGGAGACGCTGTCCCTCCTGGCCAGCACCGTGAGGGAGCTGTCGAACGCCAATTGCGTGCTCATCCTGGTACCGGTCCCTCAGCAGGAGGGGGTCATGACCGTGCACGCGGCGGCCGGTGACGGCGACGACGCCTTGGACGGGGCCACCATCGGCCTCAGCCCGATGTTCGTTCAGGAGACCCTCGACGACGGCCGAACCCAGGTCGTGGCCGATCTGCCCACGGAGATCTCCAGCGGGCTGGGCGCTCGCGCCGGGACCTTCGGGCCCGCCGTGGTCGCCCCGCTTCGCACCGCCGCGGGCGACAACGGTGTCCTGCTCGTGATCCGGAACAAGGGCGGTGCGCCGTTCGACCCCGACCTGGCGCCCATGCTGGCGTCCTTCGCGGACCAGGCGGCCGTGGCCTTGGAGGCCGCCGAATCCCAACGGGCCCAACGTCTTCTCGATGTGCTCGCCGACCGGGACCGCATCGCCGGCGATCTGCACGATCACGTCATCCAACGCCTGTACGCCGGAGGCATGAACCTGCAGGGGATCCTTCCCCGCGTCACGGACCCGGGTGCGCGCGAGCGGATCACCTCGGTGGTGGAGCAGCTGGACCAGACGATTCACGAAATCCGCTCGACCATCTTCAACCTGAACACCGGCGATGCGCCGGGCGCGGACAGTCTCCGCAGGCGGATACTCGACGCCGCGGGTTCCGAAGGCGGATCCGCGCCAACGCCAGCGGTGCGGATCTCGGGCCCGATCGACACCCTGGTGCCCACCCACATCGGCAACCATGCCGAAGCCGTCGTCCGCGAAGCCGTCAGCAACGCGGTGCGTCATGCCTCGCCTTCATCCGTCGTGGTGACCATCGACGCCGCCGACGAGCTGGTGGTGGAGGTGATCGACGACGGCTGCGGCATTCCGGACACGGTGGCCCGTAGCGGACTGGCGGGGCTTCAACGCCGTGCCGAGTCCTGCGGCGGACGTTTCACCGCGGCCGCGCGGCCGGAGGGCGGTACCCGGGTGGTCTGGAGTGCTCCGCTGTCGTGAGCGGGGCTCACTCGTCGCGGCCGGGTTTGTGCCCGCGGACCCGCAGCTCCGCCGACAGGACGGCGGCCTGGGTACGGCTGGTCATGCGGAGCTTGGACAGCAGGTGCGAGACATAGTTCTTCACGGTCTTTTCGGCCAGATACATCCGCGAGGCGATCTGCCGGTTGGTCAGGCCCTCGCCGATGAGGTCCAGAACCTGACGTTCCTGATCGGACAGTTCGTGAAGCGGGTCCACCGCATCCTGTTGATGCCGGATCCGGGCCAGCAGGGCGGTGGTCATCTTCGCGTCGAGCAGTGATTGTCCACTGGCGACCGTCTTGACCGCAGTGGTCAGATCGGTGCCCAGGATCTGCTTGAGGACGAATCCCGACGCGCCCGCCATGATCGCGTTGAGCAACGCGTCGTCGTCGTTGTACGAGGTGAGCATGAGGCAGTTCAGCCGCGGCAGCCGTGACTTCAGCTCGCGGCACAGCTCGACGCCGTTGCCGTCCGGAAGGCGCATGTCCAAAATGGCCACGTCGGGATCGGCGGCGGGAATTCTCGCCAGCGCTTCGGCGACCGACGAGGCTTCCCCCACCACCTCGAGGTCGTCGTCGCTTTCCAGGACACTGGCGATGCCCCGCCTGACGACCTCGTGATCGTCGACGAGAAAAACCCTTGCGACCATGGTGCCAACCTCCGACGCTGGTGAATGTGACGTTACCGCAATATGGATCGTGGGCCGTCGACGCGGCACACGCGGTGTCGTTTCGGTCATGGCCGGGACCCCTTGACGATCGCTTCTTCCGGAATCCGTGGCGTCCGAACGGGTTCGGGCTCCGGCCCCGGATGGCCGACGCGCACGACCATGACGGGATGGCCCGTTTCGGAAAGCAACTGCCGCAACAGTTCGCGAGTCGCGTCGAACTCCAGCGGCAGGCTCATCGGCAGCACCGCCAGTCCCGCCTCGGTCGCGGTCAGCCACAGGCGATTGAGCGCCTCACCGGCCCGCAGCCAGTCCACAGGCGTGTCGCCGTCGGCGAACACGACGACATATCGCCCGTGGCGATCGTCGCCGGGCACCGAAGGATCGCCGAAGCGGGGCGGCACCCGGCCGTGGTCCGAATGCTCGGACAGCACCGGTCCGGGAATCCCCGAGTGCCGGTGGCCGTCACCGCCGACCCACCGCTCGCGCTCGTGAATCCGACTCGGCGCGTCCTCCTCGAGCTCCCGCGCTCGTTGCACGATCCTGACCAGCTCCGTGACGCGGTCCGCCGGAACCAGGTATAGACAGGTGTTCTCGGCCTCGACGGCATCGCGCAGGGTGTCGAGCACGGCGGCCCCGACCGGACGGGCGTCGAGCCGGCGCCGGTCGGTGCGCCGCCGCGCCATGGTGCGGAAGTGTCGCAGGTCCCGACGATCGATGCCGATGCGGGAGCCGAGCCTCACGCGGGCCAGCAACATGGGCGACCGCGGATCGGGGAAGCGGGCCACGTCGGGCTCCCAGCCCTGGGCGGCGAGCGCGGCACGGCAGTAGTGCAGCGCGGCACCACAACTGACGGTCAGCATCCGCTTCTCGGGATCCGCGACCGACAGCCGGCGATCGCGGTCGGCCCACAGCTCCAGGACGCCGGAACGAAGATCCCATTCCCACGGCTGGGTGTTGTGAATCGACGGGGCGAAACGCGCGGCCGCCGCGGCGTTGTTGAGGATCGCCGTCACGGGTGTTCTCGCCGAAACCGCCGACGTGGTGGCCGCTGCGGCGCCATGGGAGCGCTTGGCATGAGTCATGTTCGAAGTCTCGCCCTCGCCGGGCCGGATCAACAGGGACCAATCACGTCGAGCCGATGCGAAAGGTCCCCTTGTTCGCGGCGACGGCGCTCCCTCAAGGTCCCGTCGCCTAGGGTCGTCCGGCCCTGGCGCCACGGCGGCGGAGGCCCCTTCAGCCCGGCATGCCGGCGGGGATGACCATCACCGGGCACGTGGCGGCGCGAACGCATTCCTCGGCCACCGAACCCAAGACAGCGTGGTGCAGGCGGCTGAATCCGTGGCTGCCCAACACGAGCATGCGCGCGTCGACGGCCGCTTTGGTCAGGACCGTCGAGGCGCGGCCCCGTCTGGTCCGGCCGGTGAGCGTCGGTGGCTGGTCCGGCGCCGCCGCGCGGATCTCGGCGGCCAGGACGTCTTCGGCACGCTGCTCCTCCTCGGCCGGGCTCGTGGCCGACACCAACGAGCCTTCGATGCCGTCCCAGTCCCACACGGTGATGGCCTCGACGGAGGCGTTGGTGCGCGCGGCCTCCCGCAACGCCCATGCCAATGCCCGCCGCGCGGGTTCGGAGCCGTCGAGCCCGACCACGATGCGATCTTCGGTGTTCATGACGTTTGTCCCTCCGGGTTGTCGATCGATGCACCGCCAGACTGGCGCCGGGCCGGTGGATGCGGCAGGGACCAATGACCGTCCCGCCGCGGGAACTTCGGAGGCGACATCGACCCCGTCCGGCTCTAAACCGCGCGCGCTTGAGGCGATGAACTGGAGGCGATCCCGGAGATGGAGAACCGGGGCTGCCCGAAAGGACGTTGACATGACAACCACCCATCGCACGGAACACCACGGCGATGTCACTCTCGCCGACGCGCCGAGAGATATTCTGGTCCGACGGATCTGGGCGGTGGCCCGGATCGCGGTCGGCTGGATCTTCCTGTGGGCGTTTGTGGACAAGCTGTTCGGCCTGGGTTTCGCGACTCCCGGACAGGGCGCGTGGCTCCAGGGCGGCAGCCCCACCGAAGGATTCCTGGCGCACTCGGCGAGCGGTCCGTTCAAGGACCTCTATACGTCGATCGCCGGCGCCGGCTGGGCCGACTGGCTGTTCATGCTCGGCCTGCTGGGTATCGGCGCCGCGCTCATCCTGGGCATCGGCATGCGCATCGCGACGATCGGCGGCGCCGTCCTGCTCGTCCTGATGTGGACGGTCGTCATGCCGCCCGAGACCAACCCGGTGATCGACGACCACATCATCATGGCGATCCTGCTGCTCGGGCTGGCCGCGGCCCGCGCCGGGGACACCTGGGGGTTGGGTGCCCGGTGGAAGGGGACCTCGCTGGTCAAGTCCATGCCATTTCTGAGGTAGCCGTCTCGAGTCGGCGCGAAATCGCCACGCCACAACGGAGTCGGGCCCGCGGGCCCGACTCCGCTCCCGTCTGGTTCAGGGCCAAAACGCACCGCCCGCAGGGACCTTTGCCTTGCCACCGCGCGGTCCGGTGGTCCCGCCCATCGGGTAGCGATCGGCACTGCGTTCGCGGCGCGAAACCGACGAGCCTTGGGGGCGAGACAGGCGCACGCGATGTGCGCCGATACGAGCGGAAGGAGCGACCGTCATGGAACCTCGCGTATTGATCCTCGGCGGTGGATTCGCCGGACTGGAGACCGCTTTCACCCTGCGACAACGACTCCGGGGCAAGGTCCGAATCGGCCTGGTTTCCGGCCAGAGGGACTTCGTGTTCAAACCGAACACGATCTACCTGCCGTTCGGCGCGGCCGAGTCCAAGCTGCGCATCGGGTTGGAGCGCCCGCTCGATCGTCGCGACATCGACTTTCACCGCGCCGTGGTCCGTGATGTCGACACCACCAACCGCGTGGTCCAGACCTCCGATGACCAGCGACTCGGCTACGACTTCCTCGTGGTCGCCACCGGTGCGGCCATGCGCCCCGAGGAGGTGCCCGGGCTCAGCGACAACGCCCAGATGATCTGGACGCCCCGTCAGATGCGCGCCCTGGGCGACCGCCTGGCGGAGCTACGGGACGCGGCCCGGGCGGGCGAGCACCGCGACGTGCTGTTCGTGGTGCCACCGAACAACAAGTGTTCCGGGCCCCTGTACGAGATGGTGTTCATGCTGGAGACCTGGTTGCGGCGCAACAGGATCCGCGACCGGGTGACGATCACCTGGGCGACCTATGAGGACGGCTACATTCAGGCATTCGGTCCGCGTCTGCACCAGGTGGTGTCGGAGGAGTTCGCCGCCCGCGGCATCGACGGCCACACGGCGATGTCCGTCCGAGAGGTGCTTCCCGACCAGGCCATATTCCACAATGGCGAGAAGCGGCGATTCGACCTCTTGGTCGCGTTCCCGCCGTACGTGGCCGCCGTGGACTACCCCGGCCTCCCCGCCGATCGCCGGGGATTTCTGCGCACCGAGTTGACCACCCGCCAGGTCTTTGGGCATCCCGAGATCTACGCCCCGGGCGACGCCGGCGACTTCCCGGTCAAGCAGGCGTTCCTGGCGTTTCTCCAGGCCGACGCCGTCGCCGACGACATCGCCGCCCACGTC
>NZ_DASQPW010000080.1:0-8509 GCF_035643755.1 Stackebrandtia sp.
CGCGTTCTCCTCGTCCATCCAGATCAGACAGAACGCCGCCGCGCGGTCGTCGGCGTCGGTGACCATCCAGTCCAGGCCCGGGTCGTAGGGCCAGCGCCGCATCAGCTGGCGATAGCTGGTCTCGGTGACGCGGGAGGGGCGGCCGGGGATGGAGAAGGCGGCGGCGTGGGCGGCGGCGCGGTGGGCCGCGTCGGATTCGTCGCGCACGGGGCGCAGCCGGTACCCCCGCGGTACCACGGGTCGGGGAATGTCGTCGAGGTCGCGACGCAGGTGGACGAAGAACGGTCCGTCGTCGATCGGGCGGTAACCCCTGCCGCGCAGGCCATCGACGAGATGGGTCTCGGAGTCCATGACGGTGACCTCGCGGCGGGTGCCCGTGGCGTGGGTGTCGAACCAGCCCAGCACCTCCGCGACCAGCTCGCCAGTGGCCGGGTCCACCTGCATCTCCAGCTCGGACGGCGGCTCGGCCCAGCCCCAGGCGAGGACCCGGCCGTCGCGCTCCCACCAGGCGGTCGGCCATTCGGGCTCGCGGCCGGCGTGCTGGAAGCGCCGCCAGGTGAGTTCTCCGATGTGGAATCGGGGCTGACGCGGCCACAACCGTCCGGTGAGCTGTTGCAATGCGGGTAGGTCCGTGTCGGGGTCGGTGAGGTCCCGGCGAGTCGCGGCGGAGGTCACCGGGCGAGGCTACCCGCGCGGCGGGCTCATTCGTCGGGCGCGGCGAGCCGGTCGGTGGCCTCGCGGCCGGCGCCGGTGGTGCGGGCCAGGAAGTCGGCCAAAAGCCGCAGTTCGTCGTCGTCGTAGGACGCGCAGATCTCGTCCATGGCGGAGTTCATGCCCGCGTACAGCCGGTAGATCTCCCGGCCGCGCTCGGGCAGGGCGCGCAGCCGCACCGCGCGGCGGTCGTCGGGGTCGCGCTCGCGGGCCACCCAGCCGCCGCGTTCCAGGCGGTCCAGGACCCCGGTGAGGGTCGCCGGGTGGAGCCCGGAGCGCTTGGCCAGGACGCCGGGACTGAGCGGGCCGTGCCGCGCGACGAGATCGAGGCACGCCAGATCCACGTCCTTGAACCTCAGGTTGGCGCTGACCTGGCGATTGAGCAGGGACAGTTGGATGCTCAACTCGCGCAACGATTCCCGCAGCGCGCGCTGGGTGCGGCGTCGCTCGCGGGCGTGATCTCCATCGCCAGATAGTACGGAAGTCATAGGATATCTTCTTCGTAATATACGGTTGTCGAACTCAGGGTACCGAATCCGGTGCCCACGAAACAGAAAGGACCGGTCATGATCCTGATTACCGGTGCCACCGGGAACGTGGGACGGCCGCTGGTCGACCTCCTCCACGCCGCAGGAGCCCGGGTGCGCGCCGTCTCGCGCCACCCCGACACCGCCGGGCTTCCCGACGGCGTCGCCGTGGTCGCCGGCGACCCCCGTCGCCCCGACACCCTGGACGAGGCCCTGCCGGGCGTCACGTCGGTGTTCCTCAACGGCCAGGCCACGGGCGAGGCCGCCGCCGAGGTGGTGGCGCGGGCCCGAAGCCACGGCGCGCGACGGATCGTCGCGCTGTCGGCGATCAATGTGGACGACGCGCTGGAGCGCCAGCCCTCCCGGCTGCGCGGCGCCCGCAACCGGGAGGCCGAACGGGCCGCCGTCGACTCGGGACTGGAGTGGGTCGCCCTGCGGCCCAACTACTTCGCCACCAACCTGATCGGCACCTGGGGCGCCCAGATCCGCGCCGGCGACACGGTGCGCGGCACCCACCCGGGCGCCTCGTGGGCGCCGATCCACGAACGCGACATCGCCGCGGTGGCCGCCCACGCGCTGCTCCACGACGACCTGCTCGGGCGGCGGCCGGTGCTGACCGGTCCGCGCGCCCTCACCCAGCCCGAGATGGTGACCGTCATCGGCGACGCGATCGGGCGGCGGCTGCGCTTCGCCCCGATCCCGCCCGAGGCGGCGCGCCAGGGCATGGTCGACGCCGGATTCGACCCGGACTTCGCGCGCGGGGTGCTGGACCTGTTGGCCGAGTCCTACGGGATGCCCGGCACCCACTCCGGCGAGGTGGAGCGGATCCTCGGCCGTCCCGGCCTGAGTCTCGCCGAGTGGGCCGTCGACCACGCCCGCGACTTCTCCCCGGCGGGGGTGCGGTCATGAAGCTCGCCGTCGTCGCGGCCACCGGAGGCGTCGGACGCCAGCTGCTGGACCAGGCGGTCGCGGCCGGACATGAGGTGACCGCCGTCGTCCGCAGCCCGCGCAAGCTCGCCGGCGCGCCCGTGCGCACGCTGGCCGCCGACCTGTCGCGCCCGAACGTCGATGCGCTGGCCGCCGGGCTGGCGGGCTGCGACGCGGTGCTGTCGGGACTGGGCGCCCGCTCCAAATCGGACACCGGGGTGGCGGCCCGCGGCACCGAGGCGGTGGCGCGGGCGATGCGGCTCGGCGGGGTGCGGCGCATCGCCGTGGTCAGCGCCGCGCCGATCGGGACCGTGGCCTCGCCGGGCAACCCGAACCCGCCCAGGCACGACCCCGGGGACGGCTTCCTCATCCGGCACCTGGCCTCCCCGATGATCAAGCGGATCCTGCGGGAGCACTACGCCGACCTGGCGCGCATGGAGGACCTGCTGCGCGACAGCGATCTGGAGTGGACGATCGTGCGCCCGCCCCGTCTCACCGACGCCGCGGCGACGGGCGAATACCGCACCGCCGTCGGCCGCAACCTGCGCCGCGGCGTCACCATCTCGCGGGCCGACGTGGCCGGCTACATGCTGGGCTGCGTCGGTGATCCCGCCGCCGTCGGGCGCGTCATCGGCATCGCGTACTGAACCCTCGGCCCCGACCATCCACAATGCCCGAGCGAACCCGGGCCGAACGATGTCGAATGCGGACCCGCGGTCGCGGCGTCCACGGTGAGGAAACCGGCGGCCTGGGTCGGGCTGGTCGCCATGGCCACCCAGTAGATCCAGGTCTTGTCCCACGGTGATGCGATGCCGACGGCGTTGAGCACCAGGAATACCACGCCGATGGCGCAAACCCGGCAGGAACGCCGCGATCGCGGAGGCGCCGGCGGGCATGCGGTTGTCCTCCCATCGGCCACGGCACGAGACACGCGTCACCGGACCCGCGGCCATGGGGAAGACCCGTTCCACACGAAGTGGACGGTGCGAACGCCAACGCGCTCGCACCGTCCACCCGCGACAGTCCGCCGTCTAGTCGGGGCGTGGGGCGGCGTTCACCATGACCGAGCGCAGCAGCGGGCGGCTCAGGGCGCCGGCACCGAGGATTCCCAGGAGCCCCAGTCCGACGGTGGCCAGCAGGATCCAGACTCCGGTGAGCCTGATGTCCGCGCCCGGGTAGTGGAACGGCGCCGCCATCACCGCGCCGATGAGCAGCGAACCGCCGCCCATCACCGCCAGAGGGATCAGGGTTTCGGTGCGCCGCGCGGCGTTGAGCGTCTTGATCGGGGTGCCCGACAGGTGCAGCAGCGCGTAGGTCTGCCGGCGGTCCAGCACCCCCGATGCCCCCGAGATCGCCGCGCTGACCATCGCGATCAGCAGCGACACCGACATCACCACGAGCACCCCGGTGCGGATGTCGCCGAATGTCCGCTCGCCCTCGGCGTCTCCGTCCTGTGTGGTCGTGACCACGGCGCCCGGCATGGTGTCGATCAGCCTGGTTCGCAGGGTGTCGATGTCGGCGACGCCGCTCGAGGTGCGGATCTCGACCCAGCGGGACTTGTCCTCGTTGGGGGAGTCGCGCACCGTGGTGCCGTCGCCGAGCACCTTGACGGCCTCGGAGCGCAGTGCCGGGACCGCGGAAGCGGGCACCGTGACGTTCATGGAGGTGCGCGGTCCGTCGTCGGCCGCATGCATGGCGTTGGGCGCCAACAGGCAGATGAATCCGGCGACGAACCCCGTCAGCGCGACCCCGGCCACGGTGCGCCACGCCGCCCGCGGGTCGTCCACCAGGCGGCGCCCGGCCAGCATGGTGGACGCCTTCCGCGACACCCCGGCCGTGATGCGCCCGATGATGGACACCACCCAGGGCCCGACGAAGTTCACCGCCAGGAAGGTCGCGGTCAACAGGAACAGGATCAGCGTCACGGCCACGAAGTCGGGCAGCGGGAACATGCCGCTGGCCACGATGAGGAACGCCAGCATCAGCGCCGCCAACACCACCAGGCGGATGGCGCGCACCGCCGGCGGGGTGTGGCGTCGCGCCACCCCCAACGGGCTCACCACCACCCGGCGCAGACCGACCACGGCGGACAGTCCCACCAGGATCGGCACCGCGACCAGGACCAGGCCGACCCAGGCCGCCCCCGGCCACAGGTCGCCGACGTACCATCCGGCGCCGTCGATGGAGATCCTCGCCAGGGCGGGCATCGCCGTCACATAGACGACGGTGCCGGCCACCGCCCCGATCAGCGCGGTGATCACCGCTTCGGCGACCGTCACCCCCACCACCTGGCCGGGGGTGGCCCCCACCAGCCGCAGACTGGCCAGCCGCTGGTCGCGCCGGGCCACCGTCAACCGGGCCGCGGCGCCCCCGAACACCAACAGCGGCACCACCATGAGGATGGTGGCCAGCACCATCAGCCCGCGGTACACCGCGTAGGTGTCGGCGATCGCGGGGGAGTCGAAGCTCGAGATCGGGGTGGGCGCGATGTTCTCGTTGTAGCGGGGCGCGGTCATCGCCTTGTCCTTGGGGGAGTGACCGACCACCACCACCTTGTCGGCGCTGTTCACCAGCGCGGCGTCCCCCAGGACTCCGCTGGGCCTGGCGCCGAAGCGATCGGCGAGTTGGCCGCGGGGCAGGTCGTCCATCAGGGATTTCATGGCCGGCGACACCCAGACCTCGCCGGGGCGCGGGAAGTGGCGCATCCCCGGGGGAACCGGGGCCTCGCCGGAGCCGGTGGCGGCCAGGTCCACGCGGGTGAACGTCGTGTTGTGCGCCTTGTCCTGCGACACCGCCTCGATCGCGGTGACGCCGTGGGTGGCCTTGACGGGAATCCGCCACGAGGTGCGGTCGCCGCGCTCGGCGAACGCGTGATTGCCGGCTACCGCGAACAGCAACAGGCCGGTGGCCAGGGTGACGGCGGCCAGCGTGAGGACCGAACCGAGCATGCCGCGGCGCCCGCCGCCGCGCAGCAGCCGCCACGCCAGGGACACGGTGTTCATCACCAGGCACCCGCCTTCGGCGGCGCGACGGCGGCATCGGCGACGACGCGGCCGTCGCGCACCTCGATGGTGCTGTCGCAGTGCGCCGCCACCGACGGGTCGTGCGTGACGACCACGAGACTGGCGTTGTGGCCCTTGGTCGCGTCGACCAGGATGCGCATCGTGTCGGCTCCGGTGGCCTGGTCCAGCGCGCCGGTGGGTTCGTCGGCGAACACCACCGCCGGGCCGGTCACCAGGGCCCGGGCCAGCGCCACCCGCTGCGCCTGGCCGCCCGACAGCTCGCCGGGGCGCCGCTTCTCCAGCTGGTTCAACCCGAGCATCGGAAACCAGCGGCGCGCGGCGTCGACGGCCTTGGGCCGCGGCGTGCCGCCGAGGATCAGCGGCAGGGCCACGTTCTCCTCGGCGGGCAGCTCCGGCAGCAACTGTCCGAATTGGAACAAGAACCCGAAACGGGTGCGGCGCAAGCGACTGCGCTTGGCCTCCGACATGGTGTCGATCCGCTGATCGTGCAGGTGCACCTCGCCGGACTCGGGCCGCATGATGCCCGCCAGGCAATGCAGCAACGTGGACTTGCCCGAACCGCTGGGCCCCATGATCGCCACGCTCTGGCCTGCCGCGACGGCGAAATCGACCCCGGCCAGCGCCACCGTCGCCCCGAAAGACTTGCGCAGGCCGCTTCCCGACAGCACCGGTTCATTCATCGGCGGTATTCCTTGTCATTGTGGTCTTCCTTCAGCTGCCACAGGGGAAGCAGCACGCCCCCGGCGAGCAGAAACGCGGCGCTCAGGACGATCCCGACCAGGGCGCCGATGTTGTTGATGTGAGACATGCCTCCACGATCCGCGCCGACCGCCCCCGCCACATCGGCTCGCGGACCGGTTCCGGGGCCCGGGGGTCGGCCATTTGGCGGAGGCACCGACATGACTCGCGTAGCTTGTGGGTCGTGATCAGCAGCGACCGCATCCATCGCCTCGGCGGGCTCCTCATCAGGATCGCCCTCGCCGGAATCCTGGTGCTCCTGCTGTTCCTGCAGTTCGACGAGACGGGACAGCTGGGCATCGGCCCGGTCGGTTACCTGACGCTGATCCCCGGCGCGGCGGGCATCGGGCTGGTGTTGTTTCCCGAGGGGCGGGTTCCCGACTGGACGATCCCGCTGTCGGCCGCGTCGCTGCTGCTTACCGTGCTGGTGCTCGTCTTCCCGGCCGCCCCCGGGTCGGTGCAGTGGCTGGCCGAATGCGGCGCCCTCCTCGTGCTGCTGGTGTGGGCGGTGCGGCGGTGGGGAGCCCGGCGCGGACGGCTCGGCACCTGCCTCCTGCTGGCCGCGATCGTGGCCATGCCGCTGCGCGCCGACGGCGTCAAGTCGGCCGTCGTCCTGGAGGTCCTGCTGATGCCGATGCTGGTGACGGGCGTCGTCCTGGGCATCTATCTGTACAGTGTGGATTCCCGGCGGCGGCGCGCGCTCACCGAGGTGCGGCGCGGCGAACGCATGGAGCTGGCCCGCGAGCTGCACGACTTCGTGGCCCACCACGTCACGGGCATCGTGGTGCAGGCCCAGGCCGCGCGGTACATCGCCGACGACGACCCCGCGCGCGCCCGGGAATCCTTCGCGGCCATCGAAAAGGCGGGCATCGAGGCGCTCACGTCGATGCGCCGCATGGTGGCGATGATGCGGGAGGAGGACTCCGGCGCCGGCACCCGGCCGCTGGGCGACCTGTCCCAGACCTCCGAGCTGGTCAGCGCCTTCTCCCTGGGCGACACCTTCGCCTCCCTGTACATCTCGCCCGACGTCACCGCCGACACCCTGGCGCCCGAAGTGGCCGCCTCGGTGCACCGCATCGTGCGCGAAAGCCTCACCAACATCCGCAAACACGCCGCCACCGCCACCAGCGTGGTGGTGGCGATCTCGGCGGTCCGCGACGGCGTGGAGGTCGCGGTGCGCGACGACGGCCAGGGCAACAAGCGGTCCCTGCTGGGCGGCGTCGGCGGGGGCTACGGCCTGGCGGGCCTGAGCGAACGGGTCCGCGCCATCGGCGGGCAGTTCCACGCCGGAACCCGCCCCGAGGGCGGCTGGGAAGTGGTGGCGATGCTGCCGCTGGAACAATCGTCGTCTGCCAACCAGGAGGTCTCGTGACGATTCGGGTGCTGATCGCCGACGATCAGCAGATGGTGCGCACCGGTTTCCGGATGATCGTGGACGCGCAGTCCGATATGGAGGTCGTCGCCGAGGCCACCGACGGCGTGGAGGCCGTGGAGCTGGCGCGCCAGCACCGCCCCGACGTCTGCCTGCTCGACATCCGCATGCCCCGACAGGACGGTCTACAGGCGACCCGGCTGCTGGCGGGCCCCGAGGTCAGCGACCCGCTCAAGATCGTCATCGTCACGACCTTCGACCTGGACGAGTACGTCTACACCGCGCTGCAAAGCGGCGCCCTGGGCTTCCTGCTCAAGGACGCCGGACCCACCCTGCTCATCGAGGCGATCCGCGCCGCCGCGGGCGGCGAATCGCTGGTGTCCCCGTCGGTGACGGTGCGGCTGCTGCGCCACCTCTCCCACCCCCCGGCCGCCCCCCGCCACATCCCGCTGTCCGAACGCGAACTCGACGTGGTGGAACGGGTGGCGCGCGGACGCACCAACAACGAGATCGCCGAGGACCTCTTCCTGTCGGTGTCCACCATCAAGACACACCTGGAATCGGTGCGCGCCAAGATAAACGTGCGTAACCGCGTCGGCATCGCCGTGTGGGCGTGGGAAAACAAGATAGTCGGTTAAATCGTCGGCCCGAACATGTGAAGCGCCGCGATCGCGCCGCCCACCAACGCCAGCACCAGCAACAGGAGCAGGACGGTGGCGGCGATGCGCCCGCCGTCGATGGACGAGCCGTCGGCGGGGCTGGGCAACTTGGACTTGCGGGGCTGGCGCGGGATTCCCGACGTCGGCGTCGAACGCGATATCCCCTGGGTGGGGGTCGGCCGCGAGATTCCCGACGTCGGCGTCGGGCGCGGCGGGCTCATCGTGGTGACGCGCGGGTGCGCCGCGGCGGGCAGCACCGGGTTCTGGGCTGTCTCGTCGCCGAAGGGCCGCCGCGTCGGCCGCTGCACGATCGGGTGATCGGCGGTGCGCGGCGGCGACACCGAGATCGGTGCCACGATCGGGTTTTCGGCCGTGCGGAACGGCGAGGGCACCGGCGGCGGGGGCGGCATCACGGGCCGCTCGTCGAAGCGCGGCCGCGGCACCATGCGCTCGGGCGCGGGAACGAAGGGGTTCTCCGCGGTGCGCGGCCCCGGCGACATCCCCTGCCGGGGAGGGATCACCGCGTGCTCGGCGGTGCGCGGGCCCGAGGGC